>DATBZG010000155.1:0-18793 GCA_036513335.1 Solirubrobacteraceae bacterium
CCTGCTCTCACTTCGCGCGCGCCGTGCACGGCATCCGCCCGCCTGGCGGCGTGTACACGCACGTGGCGGGCTGCGACCTGGTGCGCCACAGCGACGGCACGTGGAAGGTGATCGAGGACAACGTGCGCATTCCCTCGGGCATCTCCTACGTGCTGGAGAACCGGGCAGCGATGGCACGGCTGGTACCGGAGCTGTTCGCCTCCTACCGCGTGCGCCCAGTGGACCACTACCCGCAGCTGCTGCTGCGCGCGCTGCGCTCGGTGGCGCCCTCGGCTGAGAGCGAGGCGACGGTCGTGGTGTGGACACCGGGTCCGGCCAACCCCGCGTACTTCGAGCACGCGTTCCTGGCCCGCCAGATGGGCGTGGAGCTGGTGGAGGCCTCTGATCTGGTGGTACGCGACGACGTCCTTTACATGCGTACGACGCGCGGGCTGGAGCGCGCGCACGCGGTGTACCGGCGTCTGGACGACGACTTCGTCGACCCGCTGGAGTTCCGCGGCGACTCGTTGCTTGGGGTGCCGGGACTGGTGCGCGCCTACCGCGCGGGCAGCGTGGCGATCGCCAACGCGTTCGGCACGGGCGTGGCGGACGACAAGGCGATCTACTGCTTCGTGCCGGAAATGATCCGCTTCTATCTGGGCGAGGAGCCGATCCTCGAAAACGTGAAGACCTACCTGCTGTCCGATCCGGAAGTGCTGGAGCACGTGCTGGAGCGCCTGGACCAGCTGGTCGTGAAGCCCACCGGGGAGTCGGGCGGGCGTGGCGTGATGATCGGCCCGCACGCAGACGAGGTGGAAATCCAGAAGATGCGCCGCGTGATCAGCACCCACCCGGACCGCTGGATCGCACAGGACGTGGTGCGCCTGTCGACCGTGCCGACGGTCGATGGGGATGGCGTGCTGCAGCCCCGCCACGTGGATCTGCGCCCGTTCGCAGTGTTCGGCGAGCGTATCGACATCGTCCCGGGAGGCCTCACGCGCGTGGCGCTGGAGGACGGCTCGCTGATCGTCAACTCCTCGCGCGGCGGCGGCTCCAAGGACACGTGGGTGCTCGAGGACGGCGATGATGCGGACCGCGCGGGGCCGCCGATCGCGGACACCCAGCCGCCGGCGCTGCCGGATCTGCGCTACGGAGCGTGGACCGGCCAGCAACAGCAGCAACAGCAACAGGAGACCTGATGCTTGCCCGCATCGCGCACGAGCTCTACTGGTTGGGGCGCAACCTGGCACGCGCGGAGTTCACGGCGCGCGCGGTGGAGGCGGTCTTCCAGGCGGAGCTGCAGGGAACCTCCGAGACCGCGCCGGGTGTCAGCTTCGGCTCAGGCGGCCTGCTGGCGATGCTGGGCGACGTCAGCGACGACCCCACGCATCCGCGCAACAGTCAGGCGTTGGGCCAATTGACACTTGACGCTGATCGACCCGGGTCGATGCTCGCGAGCATCGAGCGCGCCCGCGAGGGCGCACGCACGGTGCGCGACGTGATCAGCGCGGAGATGTGGGAGGCGATCAACACGACCGCGCTGGGGCTGCGCGGGGGCGGCCAGGGGTGGGCTGGATTCAACTCCGCGGCGCCCGCGGGCCCGTATCTGGCCTCGCAGTACGTTAAGGAGCGCACCGCCCTGATCTGGGGCGTGGCGAACCGCTCGATGCTGCGCGACGAGGCCAAGTGCTTCCTGGACGCGGGCGGGCTGATCGAGATCTCGGACATGGTGCTGCGGATGTTGCACGTGGCGATGCCGCCCGGCGACCAGCCGGCGGACGGCACGGCGCTGATCCTGCTGCAGGCGGTCGGCGGCTTCCACGCGTACCTGCGCGCGGTCACGGCGCCGCCGAACGCGCACCCGGTAGCCCGCTTCCTGCTGTTCGAGCGCGCCTACCCCGACAGCGTGGCGGCTTGCGTGGACTCGCTGCACGAGGTATTCACGATGGCGGACGCCGGCCCGCGCAACTCGAAGCCGGTGCTGCGGGTCAGCCGACTGGCGGCGGACCTAGACTTCCAGCGGCGAGCACTGCCGGACGGAGCGGAGCTGACAGGGATATGCAAACAGACACAGCAGGAGCTGAGCCGCATCGACCAGGACGTGGCCGACCGTTACTTCGCGGGCGCGGCCGCTGCCGGGCTGAGGCGCTGAGGGGATAAGGAGACGATGCACTTCTCGATCCGATACCTGACCGAGTACAACTACGACACGCCGGTCACGGACAACCTCAACGCGCTGCGCGTGCGGCCGGCGACGAACTCCTCACAGCGCTGCGACGAGTTCCACACCCGCATCGAGCCGGAGGCACGCGTGAGCCGCCACCTGGACTACTTCGGCACGGAGGTACTCGAGTTCGGGATCCCCACGAGCCACGAGCAACTGACGATCGACGTGCGCGCGCGCGTGGTCACCTCCCCTCCGATCGAGCCTCCGGACGGCGCGTGGGAGAGCCTGCTGAACCCGTCCTATATCGACGCGGCGGGCGAGTTCGCGCTCCCGTGGCACGACCAACCGGCGATCGCCGGCCTGGACGACCTGGACGAGGCGCTCGAGGCCGACAGCCCGCTGGAGACGCTGGAGCAGTTGTGCGAGCTCGTTCCGGACCGCTTCGAATACCGCCCGGGAGCGACTTACGTGGGCTCGAGCGTCCGCGACCTGCTCGATCTGGGCGCGGGCGTGTGCCAGGACTTCGTGCACCTCTCGCTGGTGCTGCTGCGCCGCCGCGGCATCGCCGCGCGCTACGTCTCAGGCTATCTGTGGGCGGCTCCGGACGGAGAGGGAACCGACTCGGTAGAGGTCGACACCCACGCCTGGCTGGAGGCGCTGCTCCCCGGCACGAACGGCCGCGGCGAGCCCGTGTGGGTGAGCGCCGATCCAACCAACCGCACGCTCGTGGGCGAGCGCCACGTGAAGATCGGCCACGGACGCTTTTACTCCGACGTCCCCCCCGTGAAGGGCCTCTACATGGGTGGCGCCCGCTCGGAGCTGACAGCAGCGGTGACGATGTCGCGCCTGGACCCGCAGACGAGCGCCCGCGCCTGAGCGCGGAGCTGAACGTCGCAGCCACGACGAGCGTAGGTTCGATCAGGGGGCGGAGAGGTCACGCTCTGGCCGACGGTCGCGGATCGAGCGAGCGATTCGTGCACCCACCGCACTGCTCACTCCGGAAAGGGCTACACGTTCGACGACTCCTGCGAGACCCCGTCCCTCGGCGACGGTGAACGCCGCGATCGCGATTGCCACCGAGACGCCCACGATCAGGGCCTCCTGCCATGCCGGACGACTTTCGAGAGATTGGTTGAGGTGTCGCCAGGCGGCGCGCATGCTGTGTCCTTGCCCGCCCGACACGTGCATAAACGGCAAACGAACGGAGACAATCGTGGCGCGGTCTCAGGGTAAGCTCTCGGCGTGCGAGGCCTATCACTCCTTGGGCACAGCGAGGACAGGCCGCTCGCCCGTCCGGCCACGGACTGGCTCTGGGCGGGGCTCTCCCAGATTCTCCTGGCGACTGTGTTCGGCGCGATTGCGCTTACATCAGCCCACCGCCCCGCCGCTTCAGCAGCGGGGCTTCTGTTCGAGGCTGTGTTCTACGGCGGGTTCATGTGGCTGATTACCGGCAAGCGCCTCAAAAGGGAGATAGAAGATGCGCGCGTGATCGTCGATCCGAATATCCGTGACTGCCGTTCAGCTGCGCATGTCCTAACCCTGACGATCCTCGCGACCGCGCCCATATTGCTCGTCGTGACCATTCTCAGCCCAGGATCTCCGATCGTGGCGGGCATCATGCTCGGCGGTGGCGCACTGGGAATAGCGCTCCATCGATGGCTCGTGACGTGGGAAGCCGAGCACCTCGTCGAGGTTCTGCGCGTACCCGCGTGGCGACGGCGCAAAGGCGTCAACACCTACCGAATCGTGCGCACGACCTCTACGCAGATCCGGTGATCGTTCATCTGACCGGACTCCCCCTGCTCACGCCCGGTCTCTATGACCGTCTGTGCTGCGTGCCAGACCGCCAAGCGCCCTGCAGCGTGGCGTTCTCGGCGGCCTCATCGCGATGGCTAGCTCGATCCGGGCCAAGGATGAACGGAGCTTTCATCAGAACTCCGCGATCACGTCGCTGAACTCGTAAGGCTTCTGGCTGACGCCGCTGCAGTCTTCCCCGGGGGTCTCTGCTCCCGTGCACGGCCGGTCGCGGTTGACAGCCCAGAAGGTGAAGCGCGCGAGGTGATGCAATTGCGCGAAGGCAAGGATCGTCTGGAAGTCTTCCACGCTCACCGTCTCTGACGCTTCGTCGGTCTCGCCGTTCATCGAAGAGATGCCAGCGTGTTCATATGCGACCGTGGAGCTGACGCCGTAGGCGGAGGCGATGTCCTGCGCTAGTCCTTCGAGCGCTCTGATCGAGGCGTGGCCCATGTCGGTGCGCGCGGGGCCGAAGTCGAACGGCATCACCGTCCACGCGTTGGGCTGAAAGCCGATCGCGGCGGCATCGGCGATCAGGCTCCTGCCATCCGGTTCCGGGCCGGTTTCTTCAGTGCCGAAAGTGATCGAGATCTCCAGCCCTGGGTCCTCGCCGTGCACGATCGACAGCGCTTGGACGACTCGCTTGCGCGTCTTCGCGTTCGTGAACTCGCCGTGCTCGATGTCGATGTCGATCGCGCCGAGTGAATAAGCGGTGATCACCTTCAGGTAGGCGCCCGCCAGCGCCGCCGCTGTTTTGCATGAGCTGCCCAGCTTCTTGCCGCTCCAGCCGCCGAAGGACACGTCCACTTCACCACCGGCCGCGCGGATCGCTTCGATCGCCCGCTGGTCGGATCCACCCAGCAACGGCCGTTCGCCGTCCCACTCGGGATTGCACTTTCCATGAGAGAGCATGAAGGCCAGCGTCAGGTCGTGGACTCCCGTCGCAGCCATCACGCTCGTCGGCGCCTGCGGTTCGCCCCAGCCGAGGTACTCGTACGGCGCCGCCATCTCGATCGGCTGTGTCGATGCATGTGCGAGCGGGGCGCGCAGCGCGCCGAGCAGACACACGAGCGCGACTGACAGCAGCACGATCGCCGCCGGCGCGGCGGCCCGCGACCCTCCCCTCTCGCCCCTGGTCATGCGATCAGGATACATCCGCCGATCTTCATGCCTACCCAGGCAGCGGACTATTCCGACGCTGACACGGCCTGCACGAGCAGGCTGCTGCGCCCGCCGCGCGTACACGTTTCGAACGGGAATGGGATCACCTTCGAGCGCGTCTGGCCGGGCGGGTAGACACGCAGGCCAGCGGCCGCCACCGGCCGGCAGCCAGGCAGAGCGCCCACGTCGACGATCCGCACGATCGCGGTTGCGGTCTCGTGGCTGGTGAGAGTCGAGGGGCCGCCGGCGAGCGTCACGAGGCCTTTCTTGGGCGTGGATTCGCGTGTCGCTGCCAGACCCAGCTGGCGACCGGCGAGGTTGACCGCTGCCACGCCGGGAAAGCCATACAGCGTGCACGCGTGACCGGAGAGGTTCGTGAGCTCGAGCTTGTAGTAGATGCTCCCCAGCGCGCCACCGCCGCCTTCCTGGTTCAGCCAGATGACCAGGCCCGAGGTTGCGCATGTCGGCGTGCTCGCCGCGAGCGCGCCGGTCGGCTCCGCCGGAAGGACGATCGCGCCCATCGCCAGCGCGGCCGCCAGCGTCGCCGACGCGCGCCCGGCGAAACGCTTGATCTTGGGGATGCTCCAGTCGGCTGAGGTCAGCATCGGGCGAGGCGGAGCATACTTGTCGCATGGCAAGCACAGACGGCCAGCGCGGCAGCGGTCGCGTACGCGTCGCGGTGCTCGGTGGGGGCTTCGGCGGCGTCTACACGGCGCTCGCGCTGGAACGGCTCGCGGCCAGGGGCGCGCCGCTGGACGTGTCACTGGTCAACCGCGAGAACTACCTCGTCTTCCAGCCAATGCTCGCCGAGGTGGTCGCCGGCGACGTGGGCATCCTCGACACCGTCAGCCCGCTGCGCCAGCTCCTGCCAAATGCCGATCTTCTCGTGCGTGAGATCGAGAGCGTGGACCTCGAGCGGCGTGTGGTGACGCTCGGCGCCGGGCTGACCCCGCAGACGCACGCGCTCGAGTTCGACCACCTGGTCGTGGCGCTCGGGAACGTCACAGACTTCCGCGGCGTCCCTGGGCTGCCCGAGCACGCGCTGGCATTCAAGACGCTTGCGGACTCCGTCCACATCCGCAACCACGTGATCAACGTGCTCGAGCAGTCCTCGATCGTGCGCGACCCCGACCTGCGGCGCACGATGCTCACCTTTGTGGTCGCCGGCGGCGGCTTCTCCGGGACCGAGGTCGCCGCGGCACTCAACGACTTCGTGCGCGAGGCCGCGTCGCACTACCGCGCGATCGCACCCGAGGAGGTTCGGGTGATCCTCGTCCACAGCGGCAAGAACGCGCTCGAGCGAGAGCTGACGCCACGTCTGGCCAGGTACGCGACGTCCACGCTGGCGGAGCAGGGGATCGAGCTGATGCTCGGAGAGCGGCTCGTGGCCGCCAGCCCGCAAAGCGCGGTGCTGTCCAACGGCGAGCGCATCGCCACGCGCACGCTGATCTCCACCGTGCCCTCCTCTCCCAACCCGATCGTCGAGCAGCTCGGACTGCCGAGCGTCAAAGGCCGCCTCGACTGCGACCCGACGACCGCCGTCAAGGGCTCCGATCGTGTGTGGTCGGTCGGCGACTGCGCGCTCATACCGATGCCCGGGGGCGAGCCCAGCCCGCCCACCGCGCAGCACGCGATCCGTCAGGCGAAGCTCTGCGCGAGGAACATCCTCGCCGCTCACACCGGCAGCCCCAGGCGTTCGTTTGCGTTCACCGGCCTCGGCAAGCTCGGCGCGCTCGGGCACCACCGCGCCGTTGCCGAGCTCCCCGGCGGCTTCACCGTCGAGGGCGTGCCCGCGTGGCTGATGTGGCGTGCGATCTACTGGTCGAAACTCCCCGGCGCCGCACGCAAGACACGCGTCGCCGTCTCGTGGCTGAGCGACCTCGTGCTGCCGGCGCACCCAGTGCAACTGAACCTCGGCGGAGGACGCGGCGCCACCCAGGCTCACTACGAGCCCGGCGAGACGGTGTTCGAGGAGGGCGACTCCGGGGACAGCCTGTACATGATCCTCGCGGGCCAGGTCGAGGTGCTCAAGCGCGTCGGCGCCGACACGCAGGTCGTGCGAACGCTCGGGCCGGGCGAGTACTTCGGCGAGATGGCGCTACTCGGGCGCCACCCGCGCAGCGCCGGCACCCGCGCGCTCACCGCGCTTGACGTGCTCGTGCTGCCGGGCTCTGACTTCTCCGCGCTGGCCGACACGCTCACGGAGTTCCGCGGACAGTTCGAGCAGATCGCGCGCTCGCGCTCGCTCCAGGACGCGGAGCGCGCTCAGCGCTCCGCCAGCGGCGCCACGTAGCGCAGGAACGGCTCGATCTCCAGACCCCGTCCCGTCGCCTGCTCCAGCAGCGGGATCGTGTCCAGGCGCCGCCCATAGAAGTGCACGTGCTCCCCCAGCCAGCCCTGGATGCGCCCGAGCTCGCCACGGCGCAGCTCATCCTCGAGCGAGCCCAGCTGTGCCTGCATCGTCTCCCACAGCTGTGCCGCGATCAGGCAGCCGAGCGCGTAGCTGGGGAAGTATCCGAAGCTGCCGGCGCCCCAGTGGACGTCCTGCAGACAACCCTCGGCGTCGGAGGAGACCTCCACGCCCAGCAGCCGGCGCATCCCGTCGTTCCACGCCGCGGGCAGGTCCGCCACCGCGAGCTCGCCGTTGACGAGCGCCGACTCGAGCTCGAAGCGCAGGACGATGTGCAGCGGGTAGGTCAGCGGGTCGGCCGAGACACGAATCGCCGAGGGCTCGACTCCCACGAGCGCCGCGTACAGCAACTGCGGCTCCACCGAGAACCCCGCACCGGCGAGCTCCTCCGCGACCAGCTCCACGAACGCGGGGTTGCGCGCGACGTGGTTCTCCCACAGCTTGCTCTGGGACTCGTGCACCGACATCGACGTGCCCGTGCCGAGGTTCGTGCGCGCCAGCGCCGGGTCCGTCTGGCGCTCGTACAGCGCGTGCCCGTACTCGTGCAGCGAGCTGAGCAGCGACTCGACGTTGCCGTCGTTGTAGCGGGTCGTCAGACGCATGTCCTCCCGTCCCATCCATGCGGTGAAAGGGTGCGCGGAGATGTCCACCCGCCAGCTCGCCTGATCGACGCCAAGGCGGCTGAGCGTGCTCGCGACAGCCGCCTGCTGTGCGGCCACCGGCACTTCCAGGGTCACCCGCGGCGAGTGTCGCTCGGCCTCCGCCACGAGCGGCTCGAGCGCCCCGGCCAGCTCGCCGAACACGCGGCGCACCTCGTCTGTGCGCAGGCCGAAGTCGTAGTCGCCGAGGAGCGCATCGTAGGGGCTCTCGCCGTCCTGCGCGAGACAGCCGGCGCGCTGGCGGGCGAGCTCGACGTTCCGTTCCAGCGCCGGGGCAAACGCCGCGAAGTCATTCCTGGCGCGCGCGGCCTGCCAGCTCTCCTGGCCGTCCGCGCTCGCTCGCGCAAGCTCCACCGCGAGCTCATCCGGCACGCGGCTCGCGCGCTCCCAGTCGCGCCGGGCGATACGTGCGATGTCTGCATCGGGCTCACCGAGCGGGGCGCCATCGAGCTCCTGCAGCCAGGCTCCGATCTCGGGCGCCGTGGCTCGCTCGTGCGTCAGCCGCGCGAGCGTGCCGAGCTGCTGCGCCCGCGCGCCGGCGCCGTGCTCGGGCATCATCACGAGCTGATCCCAGCTCAACAGCATCTCCACGCTCGCGAGGTCGGACAGCTCGGCCATCCGCTCTCTCAACTTCTCCAGAGGACTCATACGCGGGAGCCTATGCGTTGGCGGCGTCGATTGAAGGGTGGCGCGCGTGGGTAGCATCACCTACATGAGCGTGAGCGTCGAGCGGGTCGAGGATTGGGTGGGACAGGACGTTTTCGACACGCAGGGTGAGCGCGTCGGCAAGCTCGACGAGGTCTACTACTCGACAGCCGGCGGCGATGCGGTCTTCGCCGCCGTGAAGAGCGGCCTGCTGGGGCGCCGCTCCAGTGTCGTCCCGCTGGCCGGCGCAACTGTCGGTCGCGACTACCTGCGTCTGGCGTACACGAAACTAGCGATCGAAGACGCGGACTCGGGACTGAAGGGCGACGAAGGCATCGACGGCCCCCGCGCGCGGCAACTGGGCGAGGTCTACGGGGTCCCGATCGCTGCCGATGACGTGTTCGAGAGCGCCACCGCCATGAGCGAGCGCCGCCAGGCAGCCGAGGAAGCCCAGAAGCGTGCGACGGCGCTCGAGGAGGAGGCGCGCCGGCGGGAGAGCGACGCACACGAAGCTGAGGGCAGCGCCGCCAGCGCACAGGAGCAGGCCGCCGCGAAGGCGCGGGAATCAGAGCAGGCGCGCGCGGAAGCAGAGCAGGCACGCCAGGACGCGGAACGCATCCCCCCCGCCTAACCTGTCGGGCCAAGCCCGATGCCCACGCCCGACACTCCCCCCTCTTCACCGCCCGCGAGCTCCGAGCTCGACTCCCTCACAGCTCGCGCCGCGCAGCTCGCGCGCGAGCTCGCCGCCACGACCGAGCGCGAGCGCGCGCTGCCGGCGACGCTGCTGGAGGAGTTGCGCGCGACCGGGCTGATGCGCGCGGGCGTGCCCGCCGCGCTTGGCGCGCTCGAGGCGCCGCCCGCCACGACGCTACGCGGGGCCGAGGCGATCGCCCAGGGCGATGCGTCGGCCGGCTGGTGCGTCTCGATCGCAGCCACCAGCAGCCTGCTGTCCGCCTATCTGCCCGAGGACGGGGCCACGGAGGTCTTCAGTGATCCGGAGGTCATCGCCGCAGGCGTCTGGGCCCCGCGCGGCAAGGCAGTCGCTGTCGATGGCGGCGTGCGCGTCTCCGGGCGCTGGTCGTTCTGCAGCGGCATCTCCCACTCGCGGTGGCTGTTCGCCGGCTGCGTGCTCGACGGCGGCGCGGCGGGATCCTCGCAGCCCGTGTTGCGCGTCGCCGCGATGCCAACCACAGAGCTGGAGATCCTCGACACGTGGCACACCGGCGGGCTGCGCGGCACCGGCAGCCACGACGCCGTGGCCGACGATCTGTTCGTCCCGCACGAGCACCTGCTCTCGCTCATGGACGGCCCGCGCGTGAACACCCCGCTCTATCGCTTCCCCGTGTTCGGGTTCTTCGCACTCTCGATTGCCGCCGCCGCGCTGGGGAACGCCCGCGGCGCGATCGACGATCTGCTCGAGCTGGCCACCGCGAAGGTCGGCCTCGGCTCGAGCCGCACGCTCGCCGAGCGTCCCGCCACCCAGGCGGCCGTCGGCGAGGCTGAGGCTGCGCTGCGCGCCGCTCGCGCGTTCTACTACGAAGCGATCGAGCAGGCATGGGAGGCAGCGCAACGCGACGCCCCCGTCTCCGAGTCGCTGCGCCTCGGGCTGCGCCTGGCCGCTACGCACGCCGTGCGCAGCTCCGCCGAGGTGGCGCGCGCGATGTACGACCTCGGCGGCGGCAGCGCGATCTACGAGGACTCACCGCTGCAGCGGCGCTTCCGCGACGCACACACCGCGACCGCCCACTTCCAGGTCAACCCTGCGATATGGGAGCTCACGGGGCGGGTGCTGCTCGGCGTGCCCACGCGGACCGAGCAGTTGTGAGCGCCACCAGACCGGCCGCGCGACGGTGACGGGGCCCGCAGCGAGGTCGCCGCTCGAGGTGCAGGCCGTCGCGCCCTACTGGCTTGATCGGCCCGACCAGGAGGCGCTCGAGATCGCCCAGCAGGCGCTCGCCAACGGCTTTACAACGATGTGGCTTGGCGAGATGGCAACGTTCGACGCGTTCGCGCTGGCAACTGCTGTGGGGCTGCGCGCACCCGGCGTCGCCCTGAAGGTCGGGCCGCTGGCGATTGGGGTGCGCAGCCCCGTCGCGCTCGCGCTCGGCGTCGCCTCCGTGGCCACGCTGACCGGCGCGCACGTCGACCTCGCGCTCGGCGCATCCAGCCCGGTGATCGTCAGCGCCTGGCACGACCGGCTGTGGGACGCGCTCGCTCCGCGCGCACGGGAGACAATTGAGGCGCTCCGCCCGATCCTCGCCGGTGAGCGCGCGGCCTATGCCGGCGAGCACGTGCGCACGCACGGCTTCCGCCTGCGCAGCCCCCAGCCGGAGGTGAAGATCGCGCTCGCGGCGTTCGGGCCGGCGATGACGCGCGTGGCGGGCGCGGTCGCAGACGAGGTCGTGCTCAACCTCGTCACACCCGAGCACGTCGCGCGTGTGCGCGCCGTCGTCGACGCCGAGGCGCAGGCGCACGGACGGGACGCCCCTGCGATCGTCGTCTGGGTTAGTGCCGCGCTCGACCCCGGGCCGCGCGCGCTCGCCCAGATGGCCGCGCAGATCGCCGTCTACCTGCAGCCGCCAGGTTACGGCGAGATGTTCGCCGAGCTCGGCTTCGCAGAGCTCGTCCAGCGCGCTCGCTCCGGCGAGCGACGGGCACAGCTCGCGCGGGAGATACCCGTCGAGCTCCTGCGTCAGGTGTGCGCGATCGGCTCCGCCACGGAGATCGCCGAGCGACTCGCCGGCTACGGCGCCGCCGGGGCGACAGCGGTCGGCGTCGCGCCCTCCACCGCCGAAGACCCCGCCGGCGCGCGCGTGCTCTCCGTCTTGATGTGACGACGCAGGAAATACAGCTGGTCGGATACGGAGCGCTCGAACGCATCCCCCACATAAACATCGAAATGCCCGACCGGGTAGGTGCGCACCTCGGCGCGTCCCGGTGCGCGCCATGCAGCATCCTGTGCGGCCTTCACCGGCGCCACAGAGTCGCGGTCGGCGATCTGGATCAGGATCGGGCACGGCAGACGGTCCGCCTGCAGGCCTGGGCGATACATGCCCGCCTGCAACCCGATGCGGGCCGCCACCTCGTTGCGCCAGGAGGAGCCCGCGATCGCGCGCATGCCCGACTCCGCGTCCGGGGTGCTCATGAACGCCACGCTGCCGGGCCGCCCGACCGCCGGCACGGTCACCGCCGGGGCTCCGCGTAGCGAGGCGAGCACGTCTCGCAGCGCCAGCGCGCTCAGGCGCAAGAGCTGACCGACGCCCGCATAGCGCACGAGGTTCACGAGCGTCGCCGTCCCGTCCATCGCCGGGACCTGCGAGATCACCGCCGCCACGCGGCCGTCGCTGACCGCCACCGGCACCACGTGGCCGCCCGAGTAGGAGGAGCCCCACGCGACGATCCGCTCGGGGTCCACGCCCTCCAACGAGCGCGCGTAGGCGATCGCCGCCGCATAGTCCTGCTGCTGCTTGGCAATCGAGATCAGCTGCCTGGGCTCGCCGTCGCTGGCGCCGAAATGGCGGTAGTCGAACGCCAGCGCGTCCAAGCCAGCCTGCGCGAAGCGCTCTGCGAACCCCAGCAGACCAGAGTCCACCGTGCCGCCGAAGCCGTGCGCCAGCACCACGCAGGGCCTGTTGCCCTGCGCGTCCAGGAACTCCTCGCCCTGGCCGCGCAGGTACACGCCGACGCAGCGCACGCCCGCGCTGTCGAAGGAGACCTCGCTCATGCCGCGCCCGCCGGCTGCGCGAGGGTTTGCGCACGACCCGCCGTGTCGCGGCCCGTCGCCGCGCCCGCACGCGCGCGCTCCTGGCCCCTGGGGATCGAGCGCGTCTTCAGCTCGTGCTCGAAGCCGTACCACTCGAGCTGCATCGTGTGGCGCGGCTTGTCCGTGAAGTGCCCCGTGTGGAAGGCCTCGTCACGGAGGATCTCCTGCTCCATCTCCGCCTGCGCGGGCGGCGCCCAGTCGCCGCTCAGCCAGCGCGCCGCCAGCTTCGACTGCAGCTCCGAGAACGGGAAGATCGTCGGGATCGCCTGGCCCAGGCCGATGAACGCGAGGTCGTCGATCCCCGGCTTCAGCATGCGCTTGTAGAGCGGCAGCTTGTTCTCCGGCGCGGAGATGAAATCCTCCTCGAAGAACGGGAAGCTGACGTTGTAGCCCGTGGCGTACACGATCGCATCCACCTGCTCCACCGAGCCATCAGCGAAGCGCACGCGGTCGCCGAGCAGCTCCGCCACGTCGCCCTTCGCCACGGCGTCGCCTGCGCCCAGGCGCCCCAAGAGCTCGCTGGAGACCGTCGGGTGCGCGTCCAGGAAGCGGTGGTTTGGAGTAGGCAGGCCGAAGTCCTCCATGCGCCCCGAGAAGATCCGCGGCAGCACGCTGCCGAGCCGGCGCTGCAGGCCCGTAGGGATACGGGGGTTGACCTTGGTCACCTGGTCCAAAGGCCTGCCGAAAATGTACTTCGGCATCACGTACGCGCCCGAGCGCGTCGACAGGAATACCATGTCCGAGACGGTCTTTCGCGCGAGCTCGGAGACGATGTCGACGGCGCTGTTGCCGATCCCCACCACCAGCACGCGCTTGCCGTACATGTCAAGCGGCGTCGATGGATCGACGTAGTCGTGGGAGTGGATCTGCGGGCCGTCGAAGCTGCCGGGAAAGCTCGGGAAGCGGGGGTCCCAGTGGTGGCCGTTGCACACCAGCAGCGCGTCAAACGACTCCTGCGTGCCGTCCTGAAGCGTGATCAGCCAACCACCCCGCTGCCCCCTCTGCGCGTGCTGAACGCGCGTGTTGAAACGGATGTTCTCGCGCAGCGCGAACGCGCCCGCATAGTCGCGCAGCCACTCGAAGATGTGCGTGTGGTGGGGGTAGTCCGGATAGCGCTCCGGCATCGGGAAGTCGCGAAACGAGATCGAAGGCTTGGAGATGTCGATGTGCAGCGAGCGGTACGCCGAGGAGACCCCGTTGGGGTTTTCGAAGTACCAGTTGCCGCCGACCTCATCCGATGCCTCGAAGCACGTGTACGGGACGCCGAAGTCAGCGAGCGCCTTGCAGGCCGTGAGCCCGCTGACGCCGGCGCCGATCACGCACACGGAAGGCATGTCCGACATGGGTTGATCCTAAGCGACCGCCAGCTGCTCGTCGCTGTAGGTCTCGCCCCGCTCCGCCTTCTCGACCAGCGACGCGGGCGGCTCGAAACGCTCGCCGTACTTCTCCGCCAGCTCCCGGGCGCGCTCCACGAAGCCGGCTGGGCCGGTGATTTGGGGGTGGTGGGCGGGATTCTGATACCCGTTGATGTACTGCAGCACGCCGCCGGTCCAGCCGGGGAACCCGATGCCGAAGATCGAGCCGATGTTCGCGTCCGCCACCGACTCGATCACACCCTCATCCAGACACTTCACGGACTCGAGCGCCTCGGCGAACAGCATCCGCTCCTCGAGGTCCTTCAGCGAGATCGAGGCCGGGTCATCGGTCGGCGGGAACATCTCCCTCAGGCCCTTCCACAGGCCGGTGCGCTTGCCGTCCTCGTACTCGTAGAAGCCCGCGCCGCGCAGCCGGCCCGGCCGCCCCGCCTCGAGCATCTGATCGACCACGGCGAAGGCCGGGTGGGGCGTGAACGTGGCGCCTTCGGCCTCGACGGCGTCTTTGTACGCCTTGCGGATCTTCGCCGAGAGTTCCATGTTCAACTCGTCCGTGAGCTGCAGCACCGGCGCCGGGTAGCCCGCCTGGCCTGAGGCCTGCTCGATCGACGGCGCGGGGATGCCCTCCAGCAGCATGCCGACGCCCTCGTTGATGAACGTGCCGATCACGCGGCTGGTGAAGAAGCCGCGGCTGTCGTTGACGACGATCGGCGTCTTCTTGATCTGCTTGGCGAGATCCAGCGCGCGATACACCGTCTCATCGTTGGTGCGCTCGCCCTTGATGATCTCGAGCAGCGGCATCTTGTCCACCGGGCTGAAGAAGTGCAGGCCGATGAATTCCTCCGGACGGCTGACGCCCTCCGCGAGCTCGGTAATCGGCAGCGTCGAGGTGTTGGAGCCCAGCAGCGCGTCCGGCGCCAGGTGCGGCTCGATCTCCGCGAACACCTGCGCCTTGACCGCCGGGTCCTCGAATACCGCCTCAATCACGAGGTCGGCGCCCGCCGCAGCTGCCGGGTCGGTCGTCGGCGTGATCCGCGCGAGCAGCTCATCGGCCTGCTCCTGCGTGGAGCGACCCCGCGAGACCGCCTTCTCCACGAGCGTTTGCGAGTAGGCCTTGCCGCGCTCGGCCGCCTCCTGGGAGACGTCCTTCAGGACGACCTCGATGCCCGCTTTCGCGCACACGTAGGAGATCGCCGCACCCATCATGCCGGCGCCCAGCACCACAGCCTTCTTGGCCGTGTAGGGCTCGATGCCCTCCGGACGACCGCGGTCGCCGCTGACCTGCTGCAGGTCGAAGAAGAACGCCTGGATCATGTTCTTGGAGACCTGCCCTACGAGCAGGTCCACGAAATAGCGGCCCTCGATCTCGATCGCCGTTTCGAAGTCGACCTGCGCGCCCTCGACCGCCGCGGCCATGATGTGGTGCGGTGCGGGGTAGTTGGCGCCCTTGATCTGCTTACGCAGGTTCGCCGGGAACGCCGGCAGGTTCTGCGCGAGCTTCGGGTTCGACGGCGTGCCGCCGGGGATCTTGTAGCCCTTCACGTCCCAGGGCTGCACGGTCGGCTCGTCGCTCGGCTGTGCCTTGATCCACGCCTTCGCCGCCGGGACCAGCTCCTCCCGCGTGGCGACGATCTCATCGAGGATGCCCACCTCTTTGGCCTTGGCCGGGCGAAGGCGCTGGCCCTGCATCAACAGCTGCATGAGCGCGTCGACGATGCCGATCATGCGCACCGTGCGCACGACGCCGCCTGCGCCGGGCAGCAGGCCGAGTTGGACCTCGGGGAAGCCCATCTGCACCTTCGGGTCATCCACGGCGATGCGGTGGTGGGTCGCCAGCGCGATCTCCAGGCCGCCGCCCAGCGCGGCGCCGTTGATCGCGGCCACGACCGGCTTGCCCAGCGTCTCCAGGCGACGCAGCTGCGCCTTGCCGCTGCGCACGATCTCCGCGAGCTCTGGCGCATTCTCCGGTGTGGCCTGCTTGAGGTCGTTCAGATCGCCGCCCGCGAAGAACGTCTTCTTGGCGGAGGTGATGACCACGCCCGTGATCTCGTCCTTCTCCGCCTCCAGGCGCTCGATCGTCGCGGCCATCGACTCCGCGTAGGCCGCGTTCATCGTGTTCGCCGACTGGTTGGGGTCATCCAGCGTGAGGACGACGATGCCGTCCTCGTCCTTCTCCCAGCGAATCGTTGTGCTCTCTGCTGCCATGACTAGATCGCCTCCACGACTGTCGCGATTCCCATGCCGCCGCCGACGCACAGCGTCGCGAGGCCATAGCGGCCGCCGGTGCGGTGCAGCTCGTCCACGAGCGTGCCCAGGATCATCCCGCCGGTGGCTCCGAGCGGGTGGCCCATCGCGATCGCGCCGCCGTTGACGTTGACTTTCTCCATGTCCAGGCCCATGTCCCGGACGAAGCGCAGCACCACCGCGGCGAACGCCTCGTTGATCTCCACCAGGTCGAGCTGATCGACGGTGATGCCCGCCTTCGCCAGCGCCTTGCGGCTCGCCGGCGCGGGGCCCGTGAGCATGATCGTCGGGTCCGCGCCCGAGACCGCCGTGGCGAGGATCCGCGCCTTCGCCGTGAGGCCGAGTTCCTTGCCGGTCTGCTCGTTGCCGATCATCAACAGCGACGCGCCGTCGACGATGCCCGAGGAGTTGCCCGGCGTGTGGACGTGGTCGATCTTCTCGATCCAGTGGTACTTCTGCAACGCCACCGAGTCGAAGCCACCCATCTCGCCCATCGCCGCGAAAGACGGCTTCAGGCCGCCGAGCGTTTCAACGGTCGTGCCGCGGCGGATGAACTCCTCGCGGTCGAGCACCACGTTCTCGTTCAGATCCTTGACCGGGATCACGGAGCCGGCGAAGCGGCCCTCCGCCTCTGCGGCCGACGCGCGCTCCTGCGAGCGGACCGCGTATGAGTCGACGTCCTCACGGCTGAACTCCTCGATCGTCGCGATCAGGTCCGCGCTGATGCCCTGTGGGACGAACGACGTGTCGTAGTTCGTCTCCGGGTCCATCGCCCAGGCGCCGCCGTCGGAGCCCATCGGCACCCGCGACATCGACTCGACGCCACCCGCGAACACGAGGTCCTCCCAGCCGGAGGCGACCTTCTGCGCGGCGACGTTCACGGCCTCCAGGCCCGAGGCGCAGAAGCGGTTCAGCTGCACGCCCGCAACCGTGTCGGGGAGACCGGCCTTGATCGCCGCCGTCTTGGCGATGTCCGCGCCTTGATCTCCCACCGGGGAGACGCAGCCCAGGACCACGTCGTCGATCCGCGAGGGGTCGAGTTTCTCGTTGCGCACGAGCGTCTCGTGCATCAGGCCGACGACCAGGTCGACCGGCTTGGTGCCGTGCAGCGAGCCGTTGAACTTGCCCTTGCCGCGTGGGGTGCGAATCGCATCGAAGACCAGTGCGTCGGTCGCTGCCATCGGTGAAGCCTCCTAAAACTCGGGCATAGCGGGGAACCGGCGAAACGCTACCACACAAACGTTCATGCGCGAACGCAAATATGTCTAAGATCGCCTCCTATGCCGGCCACCGCCAGCCCCGCCCCGCGCCGCAGCCAGGCCGAGCGCAGCGCCACCACGCGCGACGCGCTGCTGGACGCGACGATCGCCTGTCTCGTGCAGGACGGCTACGCGAGCACGACCACCAGCCGCGTCGCTGAGCGCGCCGGTGTCTCGCGGGGCGCGCACCTGCACCACTTCCAGACCCGCCAGGCGCTGCTGGCCGCCGCGATGGAACGCCTCGCCGAGCGCCGTGGCACGGAGCTGCGGGCGGCGGCGGAGACACTGCCGGAGGGGCGCGAGCGCCTCGAGCAGGGACTCGACCTGCTGTGGGCGAGCTACGCCAACCCGCTGTTCCAGGCGGCCCTCGACCTGTGGTCGCACGCCCGCACCGACCCCGACCTGCGCGAGCGCCTCGTGCCCGTCGAGCGGCGGCTGGACCGCCAGACGCTCGAAGTCACCCGCCAGCTCTTCCCCGCGATCGCCGGGAAGCCCGACTTCGACCGCCTGATCGAGATGGCCGTCTCGACGATCCGCGGGCTCGCGCTGCTCGACACGCTGCACCCCGGCGACGTGCGCAACCGCAAGCAGTGGCGCTACAGCCGCGCGCGACTCGTCGAGCTGTTCGAGGGGGCGGCTTGAGCGCGCGCATGCGAGTTGCTGTCGGCGTCGCGACGGCTCTCGCGCTCACCGCGACGAGCATGGCCGGTGCGCGGACGGACGCAGAACAGCCGACCGCAGCCTCGTTGCCGCTGGCAGGCAAGGTCGTGGGGATCGACCCGGGCCACAACGGGCACAACTACACCGACCCCGGCTACATCGACCGTCAGATCTGGAACGGGCGCGAATACGAGGACTGCGACACGACGGGCACGGAAACCGACGGCGGGTACACCGAGGCACAGTTCAACTTCAACGTCGCTGAGTACCTCGCCGCTGACCTGCGCGCCGAGGGCGCCAAGGTGGTGCTCACGCGCAACAGCAACGACGGGGTCGGCCCGTGCGTGACGACGCGCTCGCAGATCATCGACCGCGCGCACGCGAACGTCGCGATCGACATCCATGCCGACGGCGGACCGGCCGGTGGGCGCGGCTTCGCGGTGCTCGAGCCCGTGCCCGAGGGCATCAACGACCGCGTGATCGCCGCCTCGAAGTCGTTTGGCCACGAGGTGATCGAACGCTTCCGCTCGGTGACGGGGATGCCGGTGAGTGACTACGACGGCACCGACGGCGTGTCAGACCGGGACAACCTCGCCGGTTTGAACCTCACGACAGTCCCCAAGGTGCTGATCGAGTGCGGCAACATGCGCAACTCGACCGACGCCGCGCTGCTTGTGCG
>DATBZG010000156.1:0-3443 GCA_036513335.1 Solirubrobacteraceae bacterium
CGTCGGCCAGATCGGCACCGACCTTCAGCTTGATCTGGGTGAAGCCATCCGCTACGGCCTGCTTGGCCAGCCGAGTCAGCTTCTCGTCCGAGTACCCGAGCCAGCCGGGCGAGGTGGTGTAGGCCGGGTAGCCGCGCTCGCAAAGCTGCGCTGCGCGCTCGGCGGCGCCCTCCTTGCCACGTCGAAACAGGTCGACGGCTTCGTCGTAGGTGAGGGCGTCGGTCAGGTATCGGTAGTCGACCTGCGAGGCGAGCCACTCTGGGTCCGCATCGGCCAGCAGTTGCCACAATGGCTTGCCCTCGCGCTTGGCGGCCAGGTCCCAGACAGCGTTGATCACGGCGCCGATCGCCATGTGCATCACGCCCTTCTCCGGGCCGAGCCATCGCAGCTGGCTGTCGCCGATCAGGGTCCTGCTGAGCGAGCCGGGATCCGCGCACACCTCGTCGACCGAGCGCCCGAGCACGTGCTCACGCAGCGCCCTGATGGCGGCGACCTGCACGTCGTTGCCGCGGCCGATGGTGAAGGTGAATCCGTGCCCTTCCAGCGCGTCGTCCGCGTCCGTGCGTAGCACGAGGTAGGCGGCCGAGTAGTCCGGGTCGGGGTTCATCGCGTCTGAGCCGTCGAGGCTGCGCGAGGTGGGGAAGCGGATGTCGTAGGTGTCGAGCGCGATGAATCGCGCTGCCGCAGCGTGCTGTGTCACTGGTCACGCCTCCGCGAAAGTCTGAGTCTGGGTGCCGAGTCCGGTGAGCTCCGACTCGGCGAGGTCGCCTGGGCGCAGGTCGGGGTTTCCCGGCAGGCCGAGATTGTCCGGGTCCGGGATCTCGTCGCTGGTCACCAGGTACGGTCCGAGCTGATTGAAGGTCTCGCAGCTCTTCCCTAGGTCCCATTGATGGGAGCGCTCGAGTCGGAATTCGCCTTCGGATCCGTCATTGCTGATCGCGTATCCGGCGACGTGGTCGAGGGCCTGGGCCGGAGAGTCGAGGTAGCGCGCGGTGCGGCCGATGACGACGGCGAGCTCGACCTCCCAATCGCTCTTGGCCGAGCGGCGCGGGATCAGCACGCTATCGTTCGGCCTGGTAACCGTGTACGCAGCCTTGAGGAAGTCCACCGGCCGGTCGGGGTCATCCGCGAGCAGCGCGGGGCGCTCGGCGCCCCGAGCGCCGATTCTCGTCACTTTCATGATCTCTGCTTTCCTCTAAGGTTCTACCGACGCGGCGAGATCTACGACGAGCACCGTGCAGAGCGGGTCGAGCAGGCCGGGGTCGACGGCGATGCGCAGCTCACCGAAGGCGTCTTCAACGCGGGCGTGGACGTCGCTCAACCGCGGGTGGACGGAGAACGGCAGTTCTCGACCGTCGCTCAGCAGCCTGACGCGCTCGACGCGCCGGATCGGGATACCACGCACGACGGCCCGTTCGTAAGGCCGGGCGGTCAGGTGCAGGTAAACGTGGCTGCCACCGTCTTCCCGCACACGGCGGGTTGAGGGGCCGTGGAACTGCCAGAGTTCCAAGCCGGGCTCAACGCCGCGCAGGCTCTCCCCGTTGACTGCATACCAGTTGGCAAGCGCTTCAAGCCGCTCCTGGGCCTCGGGCGGCAGGCTTCCGTCACCGCGTGGGCCGATGTTCAGCAGGAGGTTGCCGCCCATCGAGATCGCCTCGATCGCCGTGTGCAGGATTGTCGCAGGGGACTTCCACGTCTCGTCCCAGGGCACGTATCCCCAGGTCGAGTTCATCGTCAGGCAGATCTCCCAGGGCCGCTCCGGGGCGACCATCGGCAGCTGCTGCTCGGGGGTGGCGAAATCGCCGTGACCCAGGCAACGGTCGTTGACCAGCGCCTCAGGCTGTCGCGCGCGAATGAACTCGCGGATCTCCCCGTAGCGCCACTCGGCCTCGCCGTGCTCGAACTCGCCGTCAAGCCAGACAATGTCGATCGGGCCGTAGCCGGTGAGCAGTTCGTGGAGTTGGCCGAGCATGAACGAGCGGTAGCGATCCCACTTCTCCGGGGCCGTAGGGTAGCTGCCCACGACATACGGCTTCGATACTGTCTCGTCGGTGTACCTGGGGTAGTCCGGGTGGTGCCAGTCAATGATGGAGAAGTACAGGCCGATGCGGAAACCGCGCGCTCGGAAGGCCTCGACGATCTCCGCGGTCACGTCCCGTCCGAACGGGGCGTGCTTGACCACCGAGTAGTCCGATAGCGCGGTGGAGAACATCGCGAATCCGTCGTGGTGCTTGGCGGTAAAGACCACGTAGCGAGCCCCGGCCCGCCAGGCCAGGTCGGCCCAGGCGTCCGGGTCAAACGCGGCGGGGTCGAACTGCGCGGCGTTGGCGAAATACTCCTCACAGCCCACCGGAGCGAGCGCCGGCTCCTGGAGAGCGACTCCCCCGGTCATCTGCCAGGACAGCTCCCAGCCACGGGCGCTGGCGTGGCCCCAGTGGATGAACACCCCCAGGCCCAGGCCGCTGAACCAGGACGCGTCGGCCACGTCGCCGGTCGATGCGTCAGTCTTCGTCTCCGTGCTCATTCCTTGACCCCTCCGGCCGTCATCCCCTGCGTGATGAATCTCAGGCCGAGCACCACGATCACGATCGCGGGCACGGCGAGCAGCATCAGGGCCGCGAGGTACTGCGAGTGCTCGATCGGGGTGGGCGAGAAGGCTGCTTGGATGCTTTGCACCGCCTGTGCGGCGGTGGTGGAGCTCGCGTTCGTCAGCAGCAACGAGGAGAAGATGAAGTCCTGCACTGACCAGACCACGCACAGCGCGGCGAGGTTGATCAACGCCGGGCGAGACAGCGGCAGGAAGATGCGGCGGAAGATCATTGCGTGGTTCGCCCCGTCGATCCGAGCCGCCTCGATCAGCTCGTCCGGAATCTCGTCGGCGTGGTTGCGCAGCAGCAGTACCGCGAAGGGGAGGGTAAGCACCACCTCGGGCAGCGAGACGCCGATCGGGGTGTTAAAGAGACCGAGGTTTCCGGTGATCCAGTAAACGGGGACCATGATCGCCACTGCGGGCACGGCCAGCAGCAGCAGGCCCGCGTGGTAGAGCGTCTCCCGCCCGGGGAAGTCGATCTTTGAGAAGGCGTATCCGGCCATGGCTCCGATGCCGCAGGTAAGCACCACGGTGAGCGCGGCGATCAGCAGGCTGTTGGCGAAGGCGCGGATCAGGTTGACGCCGTTGTAGTCCGTCGTCAGCACCGTGAGGTAGTTGTGAAATCCGCCGAACTGCAGGGACTGGCGCACGGTGGAGATGAGCGGGAAGAGCCACAGCGCGGCGCCGATCACCAGCACGGCGTAGACGGTCACATTGTCGCGGCCGCGTGCGCGTAGCTGGTGCAGCGCGGTGGCGTGCGCGGTCATCCGCGCCTCCTTTGGACAAAGACGTTGACGGCGGATACGGCGATCGCGATCAAGAGCACGATGACCGAGGCAGCCGAGGCGTAGCC
>DATBZG010000157.1:0-2590 GCA_036513335.1 Solirubrobacteraceae bacterium
GAGGCGCGCAGATCGACGTGGCCATCCTGGCGGCGGATCTCCCGGCGATGATCGAGCTCCACGTGGGCGAGCACGAACCGGGTCGGCTCGACCTCTCCCAGCGCGGACATCGCCGCAAGACGAACCTCAGCCAGGAAGTCGTGGTAGACGGAGTGCGAGAGATGGCCGAGACTGTCCAGGTCACCCCATCGCAACTGCATCCTCAGGTTCGCGGTGCCCGCTGCCGGGGCCTCGTCCGTCCCTACATCCGACATCCTGTATCTCGCTTTCCTCGTTGCCGGCAGAGCATGGCGCGCCGCAGCTTTGCGACCTCCCGAGCCGGCGCTCGTCGTCTATTGGCATCTACAGCGATGTAATTGCGCTTTGCGATGTAATTGCGCTTTGGTCTGACTTTTGTTAGCCTCAGGCCAGGGGAAGGATAGTTTTATAGGGATCGAGGGATCACGATGAGAGGTATGGGATATGCCTAGCGTCAGTGGGGACGATGTCCGGCGTCAGCCGTCGGCTTCCGAGCGTGCAGCGCAAGCAGCGGGACGCGTGGCGGGGAGTCGCGAGGACACTCCGGACCTCGACGAGCTCCTGCATCTGATCGCGCGCAAGGTCTGCGAGCTGCTCGGGGTCGCGCGCGCGAGCGTGTACCTACGCGACGAGCGCGGGGACTTCCGGGGGCAGGTCGGGCATGGCGAGGCGAACATCGACACGCGCGTCAAACGCCTCGTCGCGGGCGTTGCCGGCGATCGTTTCACGCGCGCCATCCTCGCGTCGAAGCAGCCGGTCGTGATCTCCAACGTCCCCAACGACCCGCGGCCGTTGCGCGCCACGATGAGGGAGTGGGGTGTGATGTCGATGCTCGGCATCCCGATGGTCCTCCACGACGAGGTCATCGGGATCCTGTTCCTCGACGATGGCGAGAACGCGCACGTGTTCTCAGCGAGCGCGCGCGAGATCGGCTCCGCCTTCGCCGAGCTCGCAGCCGTTGCCGTCTCGCAGGCACAGGGCGCAGCGCGTTTGCGGGGCAGCGTCGAGACGGTGATCCGCCAGAGCCACCGCCTACGTCGCGCGGCGGCGCTCGACGATCGCCTCAACGAGCTGAGTGCCGAGGGCGCCAGCGTACGTCGGGTCGTCGACGTGGTGGCTGAGTTGACAGGCAAGCCGGCCTGCTTCCACGACGCTCGGGGAAACAGACTCGCGCTCGCTGCGGCCGGAACCGGTGAGATGACTCCGCGGCTGCTCGACGAGGCGCATCGTGATCACCCGGCCATCGAAGACGCGCTCGCCAAGGCTGAGGGTCCAGGCGCGGTCCTCGTCGACCCGGTGCTCGACGCGGGGCTCGTGCACCGTCATCTGCTCGCCTCGGTGCGGACGGCGAATGGGCTTCACGGCCACCTCGTGATCATGGAGACCGGGACGAGGCTGAGCTCGCTGGATGCGCGTCTCGCGCAGCGCGCGGCGCAGATCCTGGCGATCGAGTTCGCGACCGAACAGCGGGCCACCGCGGCCGAGTGCGACATGCGTGCGTCGCTCGCCAGCGACCTCATTCGGGGCGATCGAGACGCGGACGCGCTGCGTCGGCGCGGTGACTTCCTGGGAGTGGACCTGGAGCGCCCGCACGTGCTGTGCCTGATCGGGGGCGCCGGGTCGGGGGATCGCGTGAGGGGAGCATCCGAGGGGCTCGCGGACGCGCTGCGTGCGCTCAACGGTGGGCAGCCGGTGCTGACGACGGACGTCGCCACCGGGGCGGCTGCGATCGTGGCGCTCGATCCATCGCTGGCGGTGCACGCGGCGGTCGCCCGGGCAAAGGCGGCGATCCACGAGGCGCTGGCCGGCATCAGGGCTGAGAGCGGGCTGCTCGTGGCGCTGTCGAGCACGGTCTGCGGTCCTGGTGGATACGCTCGCGCGGCGGCCGAGGCCGGGCAGGTTCTGCAATGCGTCGAACGGCTGGCCGGCGAGGACGGGCCCTGGGTGCTGTCCGCGGAGGACCTTGGCGCTGGCCGGCTGATGCTCGCGTCGGCGAGCGCCGAGGAGCTGGAGCGATTCGTGGGGGACGCCCTCGGCGCGTTGCTCGACGATGACGAGTCGATCGCTGCGCTGCTCACTACGCTGCAGGTGTTCTTCGAGTGCTCGCGAAGCATTCGCGGCTCATCTGTCGTCCTCGACGTTCACGAGAACACCGTCCGCTACCGCCTGACGCGGATCCACGAGCTCACGGGCCTGGACGTCGCGGCCAACTCCGACGATCAGCTCACAGCCCAGATCGCGTTGCGGGTTCTCCAGCTCCAAGGGCGCCGGCCATGGAGGTTCGTGGCGCCACAGAGCCCACGGACGGCGTTGGTGACGGAGCAGGCCAATCGCGTTGCGGCGGCGCTCGTCTGAATGTCGCCGTCGGCTCACCGCCGTGAGGTGTGAGGAGAGCTGATGGCGCACTCGATCGACAGCGATCTGCCTTACGAGGCGCGCACCCTGCCGGCGCTCTGGCGAATCAGGGTCGCTTCGGGCACGGACGCTCCGTGCCTGTGGTTCCCGGATCGGCCGCAGGAGAGCTGGGCCTCCCTCGACCGTCGGGTCCGATCGATGGCGTCGCGCCTGGCTC
>DATBZG010000158.1:0-17405 GCA_036513335.1 Solirubrobacteraceae bacterium
ACACCGAGAAGCTGAGAGAGCTGGTCGCCGAGGCCGGCTTCGCCGAGATCGAGATCGAGGTGCTCGAGCTGCCCCGCCGGCACAGCGACTTCGAGGAGCTGTGGGAGACGACGCTCGATCTCTCCCACGACTTCCACGACACGGTGCTCTCGCAGCCGGCCGAGAGGATGGATGAGATCAAGGCGTCGCTGGCGGAACGCTTTGCGCCCTACACAGCCCCTGACGGCGCACTCGAGATACCGGGGCGCACGCTCATTGTGTCTGCCAGCGCCTGAGAGCCCTGTGGCCGCCCGGCACCGCTGGCTCCGACCCGCGGAACGGGGCCGGATCCCCTCCAGGCCGGCCTAAGCGTCTCCGGTTGGATAGCCTGCGGTCAATGATCTATGACGACGATGCAGACCTCACGCTTCTCGACGGCAAGACCGTCGCCATCATCGGATACGGCTCGCAGGGACACGCCCACGCGCTGAACCTCAAGGACTCCGGCGTCGACGTCGTGGTCGGCCTACGCGAGGACTCGGCCTCGGTCGCCAAGGCGCGCGAGCAGGGGCTGGAGGTGCTGCCGGTCGTCGAGGCCGCCAGCCGCGGTGACCTCGTGATGATCCTGCTGCCAGACGAGCTACACCATGACGTGTGGGAGAACGAGATCCGCGACGGCATCGCCGAGGGCAACATGATCCTGTTCGGTCACGGCTTCTCGATCCACTACGACGAGATCGAGCCGCCGGCCGGCGTAGACGTGGGGATGGTGGCACCCAAGGGGCCGGGCCACCTCGTGCGCCGCCAGTTCACCGAAGGCAGCGGCGTGCCCGGCCTGATCGCGATCGAGCAGGACGCGACCGGCAACGCCCGCGCGCTGGCGCTGGCCTACGCCAAGGGCATCGGCTGCACACGCGGCGGTGTGATCGAGACGAGCTTCAAGGACGAGACCGAGACAGACCTGTTCGGTGAGCAGGCGGTCCTCTGCGGCGGCGCCTCAGAGCTCGTTCAGGCCGGCTTCGAGACGCTCGTGAACGCTGGCTATGACCCCGAGATGGCCTACTTCGAGTGCCTGCACGAGCTCAAGCTGATCGTCGACCTGATGCACGAGAAGGGCCTGGCGGGCATGCGCTATTCGATCTCCAACACGGCCGAGTACGGCGACTACACGCGCGGCAAGCGCGTGATCACCGAGCAGACGCGTGAGAACATGAAGCAGATCCTCGCCGAGATCCAGTCCGGCGACTTCGCGCGCGAGTGGATCGCCGAGAACCGCGCCGGCCAGGAGAGCTTCAAGCGCATGCGCGCCGAACAGGCCGACACGCAGGTCGAGCATGTCGGCGCGGAGCTGCGCTCGCACATGGACTGGATCAAGCCCGCCTTCTGAGCGGGAGCGAGGCCGTCTCGCCGTGCTCGCCTACCTCTTCTGGCACCGCCCGCTGGAGCCCGCAGGAGCGGAGGCATACGAGCAGGCGCAGCTGACCTTCCATCGGTCGCTCGCACGCAACCGCCCGATGGGGATGTGCGGCTCGGCGAGCTTCCGCGTGCCCTCGATCCCGTGGCTCTCCGGGGCACCCGGCTACGAGGACTGGTACCTCCTCGAGGACTACACCGCCCTTGGTGTGCTCAACGAGGCGGCCGTAGGGCACGGTCACCGCACGCCCCACGACGATGCTGCGCGCCGCTTCGGCGGCGGCGCGGGCGGCCTGTACGCGCTGGTCGAGGGCGATCGCTCGGACGCGCTGTGCGCCGCCGGCGCGCTTGCGGTGTGGGTCGCGCGGCCGCCGGGCTCCCAGCACCGCCCGCTGGGTGAGCTGCTCGGCGACGGCATGGATCCGCTGCGGGCGAGCCTCTGGCGTCGCCAGCTGGTCTTCGGCCCGGCACCGGAGTTCTGCCTGCTCGCGGGCGAGGCCTCAGCGGGTGTCGCGCCGACGCGGCTGCCGGAGGGCTGGAGCGCCACGATGCTCGAGCGCGAGGTGCTCTGGAGTGGTTGACGTGGTCATGGACGCCGAGCTCTCCGGAGGCGAGTTCGCTCGTCAGGAGAGCCGCTTTCGTGATTGGGTCGGTCCACACCCCGACACCGGGGATCCGGGCGAGCACCCGCCCGAGTCGGGCCGCTACCACCTGTACGTCTCGCTCGCCTGCCCGTGGTGTCACCGCACAGCGATCGTGCGCGAGCTCGCGCACATCCAGCAGGCCGTGCCGGTCCACTATCTGGCGCCGTTTCGCGACGAGCGCGGGTGGGCGTTTACGGGGGAGCGCTTCGAGGATGGCCCCGGCGGCGAGTACACCGACTCCCTCAACGGCTGGTCGTTCATGAGCGAGGCCTACAGCGTGAGCGACCCGGACTTCCAGGGGCGCATCACGGTGCCCGTGCTCTGGGACGCGCAAAGCGGCACGATCGTCAACAACGAGTCCGCCGACCTGATCCGCATGATGGCCGACCGCGACTCGCTCGGTGGCCTCGGCACCGGAGCCGCGCTCGACCTCTACCCGCGGGGGTTTCGTAGCGAGATCGATGAGATCAACGAGCGCGTGTATGAGACCGTCAACAACGGCGTCTACCGCGCCGGCTTCGCCCGTCGCCAGCACGCCTACGAGCACGCCTTTCGCGAGCTGTTCGACAGCTTCGAGTGGCTGGAGGGACTGCTGGGCGAGCGCCGCTACCTGCTCGGCGAGCGCGCGACAGAGGCCGATTGGCGCCTGTTCCCGACGCTTGCACGCTTCGACGAGGTTTACAACCTTCACTTCCGCTGCAACCGCCGGCGGCTCGTGGACTACCCCAACCTGTGGGGCTACGCGCGCGAGCTCCACCAGTGGCCGGGGGTCGCGCAGACGGTCGCAATGGACCAGATCAAGCGCCACTACTACACGACGCACGACGAGCTGAACCCCAAGCGCATCATTCCCGTCGGTCCCGGGTATGACTGGTCTGAGCCACATGGGCGCACCGGTTAGTGGTTCGCTACACTCGCCTCCGTCGTCGCGACTGGCGCTCGGGTGGAGTCCACCACCGGGAAGCGACGATCTAGCACCGCCGCGCGCCTGGGCACCCTCAGATCCGACCATTACCTCGAGGTCCGAAAGAGCGAGGAGCCCGATATGACGAGCACCCCCCTGACAGAGCAGACGCAGTTGAGCATCCCCGACGAGCTGAAGCCCGGAGATGGGCGCTTCGGTTGCGGACCCTCGAAGGTGCGTTCGGACGCGCTCGCGCGCCTGGCGACCGAGGGCGCAGCCGTGATGGGCACATCGCACCGCCAGAAGCCCGTGAAGGCGCTCGTGGCGGAGATCCGCTCCGGCTTGCGCGAGCTCTTCTCGGCGCCTGACGGCTACGAGGTGGCGCTCGGCAACGGCGGCGCAACCGCCTTCTGGGACGCTGCCGCGTTCGGCCTCGTCGAGCGTCGCTCCGCGCACCTCGCCTTTGGCGAGTTCTCCCAGAAGTTCGCCAGCGTGACCAAGGGCGCACCGTTCCTCGAGGACCCGGTCGTCGTCTCCGCGGATCCCGGTGACGCGCCCGATCCAGCCGCCCTTGGGGCTGCGGTCGGAGACAGCGGAGTCGATCTCCTCGCGTGGGCCCACAACGAGACCTCCACCGGTGTGATGGCATCCGTGACGCGGCCGTCCGGCAGCGACGGTGCGCTCGTGGCGATCGACGCGACATCCGGTGCGGGCGGCCTTCCGGTCGACCTCACGCAGGTAGACGCGTACTACTTCGCACCACAGAAGTGCTTCGCTGCTGACGGAGGTCTGTGGCTGGCGCTGCTCAGCCCGGCCGCGCAGGAACGGATCGCCATGCTGCACGCGTCCGATCGCTGGATCCCTGAATTCCTGTCGCTGCACACGGCCCTCGATAACTCGGTCAAGGACCAGACGTACAACACTCCCGCGGTCGCGACGCTGTTCCTGCTCGCCGACCAGATCAGCTGGATGCTCGAACACGGCGGCCTGGATTGGTGCGTATCGCGCAGCCGCGCCTCCTCCGAGCACCTGTACGGCTGGGCGCAGGAGACCGCCTACACAACGCCGTTCGTCGCCGATCCGGCCAAGCGCTCGCTGGTCGTGGGCACGATTGACTTCGAGGACTCGATCGACGCGGCGGCCGTGGCCGCGACGCTGCGCGCGAACGGGATCGTCGATGTCGAGCCCTACCGCAAGCTCGGGCGCAACCAGCTACGGGTGGGTATGTTCCCCGCCGTCGAGACCGCTGACGTCGAAGCTCTCACGTCTTGCATCGACTGGGTAGTCGAGAGGCTAGGCGCATGAGCGAGCGTGCGAAGGTCCTCGTAAAGGAGAAGATCGGCGACTCCGGCATCGCGCTGCTGCGCGAGCACTTCGACGTGGAGCTCGGGGTCGACTGGAGCGAGGAGGAGTTCGCGGAGCGGATCGGCGAGTACGACGGGATCGTGATCCGCTCGGCGACGAAGATGACCGCCGATGTGATCGAGCGCGCGACACGGCTGCGGGCGATCGGCCGCGCCGGCGTCGGCGTCGACAACGTCGATGTCGAGGCGGCGACCAAACGTGGGATCGTCGTGGCCAACGCCCCCGAGTCAAACGTCGTGACGGCGGCGGAGCACACGATGGCGCTGCTGCTGGCCTTGGCCCGCAACGTGCCGCAGGCGTACGCGTCGTTGATGGAAGGCAAATGGGACCGCTCGAAATACTCCGGCGTGGAGCTCTATGAAAAGACGCTCGGGATCGTCGGCTTCGGGCGCATCGGACAGCTCGTGGCCCAGCGCGCCCGTGGTTTCAACATGCGCGTTCTTGCCTTCGACCCGTTCGTCAGCGCCGAGCGCTACCGCGAGCTGGGCGTGGAGAAGGCCGACGGCGTCGAGGACGTCTACGCCCAGGCGGACTTCATCACGATCCACCTGCCCAAGACACCCGAGACCGAAGGCTTCGTCGACGCAGCCGCGTTCGCCGCGATGCGCGATGGCGTGCGGCTGCTGAACGTCGCGCGCGGCGGGCTGATCGACGAGGACGCGCTGAAGGATGCGCTCGACTCGGGCAAGGTCGCGGGCGTGGCGCTCGACGTGTTCAAGAGCGAGCCGATGACCGAGCACCCGCTGTTCGGCTACGCGAACGTGATCGCCACGCCACACCTGGGCGCCTCCACCGCGGAGGCGACCGACCGCGCCGGCTACCAGAGCGCCGAGCAGGTCGTAGCCGCGCTGACGGGCGGGGTTGTCTCGACCGCCGTGAACATCCCCGCGGTCGGCGCCGAGGACATGGAGATGCTCGGGCCGCTGCTGCCGCTCGCCACGAAGCTCGGCAAGCTCGCGATGGAGCTCGCGGAAGGCAGCTCAGTGGAGCGCATCGAGGCCGCGTTCATGGGCCGCATCGCCGACTTCGACACGCGCCTGCTCGGGCTGGCGGTGATCGTCGGCGCGCTGCAGGGGCGCACCGAGGAGGACGTCAACCTCGTCAACGCGCCCACGATGGCCCAGCAGCGTGGGATCGTCTTCGAGGAGAAGGCGGTCTCCGAGGCTCAGGACTTCAACGAGCTGATCCGCGTGACCGTCGTCGCCGGCTCCCAGCGCGTGGCCGTCGCCGGCACGGGCATCGGCCCCAACGGCGTGCCGCACCTGGTCGAGGTGCAGGGGCGTCGCCTGACGATCGAGCTCGAGCGCTACGTGACCGTGTTCCGCTATGAGGATCTGCCAGGCATGATCGGCCGCGTGGGCACGATCTTTGGCACGCACGGGATCAATATCTCCTCCGCGGCGGTCGGGCACACACCCGACGGCAGCGCCGACGGCGAGGACCGTCGCCTCGCGGCGATGGTCGTCACGACAGACGCGCCGGTGCCCCGCGAGGTCGTCCAGGAGATCATCGCCGTCGACGGCTTTGTGAACGGCTGGTCCGTAGACCTCGGCTGAGGCCTGTCATGCCCCCCGCGGGGCCGATCCTCTAGCCTCGAGCGCGACCGGCGAACGAGCGGGACGGGGGCAGAGATGAAGGCAGTCGTGATCACCAAGCACGGCGGACCCGGCGTGCTTCAGGTCCAGGAGCAGCCGGACCCGAGACCGGGGCCCGGGCAGGTGCGCATCGACGTGGCTGCCTCTGGGATCAACTTCGCGGACGTGATGGCGCGCATGGGCCTCTATCCCGACGCCCCCGACACGCCATGCGTCGTCGGCTACGAGGTCGCCGGAACGGTCGTGGAGGTGGGGGAGGGTGTCGAGAGCCTGACGCCCGGCCAGCGAGTGTTCGCGAGCACCCAGTTCGGCGGCTACGCCTCCCAGGTCGTGCCGATGGCGAGCGACGTCGTAGCGCTGCCGGACGAGCTGAGCTTCGAGCAGGGCGCTGCGATCCCCGTCAACTACGGCACCGCGTGGGCGGGGCTGATCGGCTACGGCAACCTGCAGCCCGGCGAGCGCGTGCTGATCCACTCCGCGGGCGGCGGTGTCGGCATCGCCGCCACGCAGATCGCGAACCGGGCGGGCGCCGAGGTCTATGGCACAGCCTCACCAGGCAAGCACGCCCGCTGCGTCGAGCTGGGGCTCGAACACGCGATCGACTACACCAAGCCGGGCTGGGAGCGCGGCCTGCCGAAGTTCGACGTGATCATGGACGCCGTCGGCGGCGCCAGCTTCCGCCGCAGCTACAACCTGCTGCGTCCAGGCGGGCGCCTCGTAGCGTTCGGCGCCTCCTCCGTGGTCTCCGGCGAGCGCAAAAACGTCGTCACGGCGCTGCGTGCCGTCGCGCGCATGCCCCGCTTCAACCTGATCAAGCAGATGTCTGAATCGAAGGCCGTGATCGGTCTGAACATGCTCAGCCTGTGGAAGGACCGCGGCACGCTCGAGCCGTGGATCGCGCCGCTGCGCGAGATGCTCGACGACGGCACGATCAAACCCGTCGTGGCCGAGGCGTTCAGCTTCGAGGACGCAGGCGCCGCACAGAACATGATCACCGAGCGACGTAACGTCGGCAAGGTCGTCCTCACACCCTGAGCGACCGGTGCTACCCTGCCGAGAGATGTCGTTTCACTACTCGCTTCTGCAGCTTCTTCTCCTCCCCCCTCGGGGGGAATAGTGCGTGGCGGCCGCGTAGCCGCATACCCAGCAGAGAGGAACCGCAAGCGAGATAGAGAAGGAGCATGAACGACATGAGCAAGAACGAGGCACGTAACGACGCTGACCGCGTCCTGATCTTCGACACGACGCTGCGCGACGGCGAGCAGTCTCCGGGGATCTCCCTGAACAAGCAGGAAAAGCTGGAGATCGCCCACCAGCTCTCGCGCCTGGGGGCGGATGTGATCGAGGCCGGCTTCCCGATCACCTCCCCCGGCGACTTCGAGTCGGTGCAGGCGATCGCACGGGAGGTCGAAGGCCCCGTGATCTGCGGGCTGGCGCGAACGAGCAAGCAGGACATCGAGGCGGCATGGCAGGCGGTGAAGGATTCCCAGCGCCCTCGCATCCACATGTTCCTGGCCACCAGCGACATTCACATCGAGCGCAAGCTGCAGACGACGCGTGAGGATGTCAAGGGTCAGGTTCGTGCGGCGGTGGCGCAGGCACGCGAATACACCGACGACGTGGAGTTCTCCCCGGAGGACGGTTCGCGCTCGGACGTGGAGTACATGGCCGAAGTGATCCAGATCGCGCTGGACGAGGGCGCCACGACGATCAACGTTCCTGACACCGTCGGTTACACGATGCCCAACGAGTACGCGGCGATGTTCACGGAGCTCTACCGGCTGGTGCCGGGGCTGCGCGACGTGGTCGTCTCGGTGCACTGCCATGACGATCTGGGGCTGGCGGTCGCAAACTCGCTGGCCGGCCTGGAAGCGGGCTGCCGCCAGGTGGAGTGCGCGATCAACGGGATCGGCGAGCGCGCCGGGAACGCCTCGCTGGAGGAGATCGTGATGCTGCTGCACACGCGCGAGCCCAGCCTCGGGCTGTGGACCAGCATCGAGACGACCGAGATTGCGCGCACGAGCCGCCTGGTCTCGCGCCTGACCGGCTACCAGGTGCAGCCGAACAAGGCGATTGTGGGGCGCAACGCGTTCGCGCACGAGGCCGGCATCCATCAGGACGGCGTGCTGAAGGAGCGCACCACCTACGAGATCATGGACGCCACAACCGTGGGGCTGCGCAGCAACGCGATCGTGCTCGGCAAGCACTCCGGGCGCCACGCGCTCAGCAAAGCGCTGGAGGAGATGGGCTTCGAGATCGACGGCGCCGCGCTGAACACCGCGTTCAAGCGCTTCAAGGAGATCGCCGACCGCAAGAAGCAGGTCACGGCGATGGACCTGGAGGCGTTGGTCACAGACGAGCTGCGTGAGGAGATCCAGGGCTATGCCCTGGAGTCCTTCGAGGTCGACGCCTCATCGCTGCGCCCGCCGCACGCGCGCGTGTCGGTGAGCCTGCCCGACGGCTCTTCAGCCACCGGCTCGTTCACCGGCGACGGGCCGATCGACGCGGTCTTCCAGGCGATCAACGTCGCCACCGGGGTCGCCCCCGCACTCAGCGACTTCACCATCGGCGCCGTCACCGAGGGGCAGGACGCCCTCGGTGAGGTCTCCGTGGTGCTGGAGATCGGCGGCTTCACCGGCGCCGGGCAGGGGGTCTCGACGGACATCATCGACGCGGCTGCGCGCGCCTATGTGCGCGCGCTGTCGGTCGCCGTCGCGCACGCGAACGCGGGTGAGGCGATCGGGTTGCCGGAGATCGCGGGAAGCTGATCCTCAGGGAGCGCGGGGTGGTTGCAGGCAGACGCCGGCAACGCGCTCCGCGCGCCTGAATCCGAGCGATTCGTAGAGCCCGAGCGCGTGGTATTCCGGGTTCGCGCAGATCACGAGGCGCTGCGCGCCGCTCAGCTGCGCGGCCTCGACGACCAGGCGCGAGCAGATCCCTCGACGCCTGTGCGCCTGTGCGGTGTCGACCGCTTGAAAACGCCCTCGGGCGCCGGTGAGCACCACGCCGCAGCTGCCCAGAACCTCCGCGCCATCGTCGCCCTCCTGCGCCACGTACCAAGCACCGTGACCATCCAGGAACAGCGCACGCAGCTCCCGCGCGCGAGCGTGCAGGAACGCACGGTGCACCTCTTCCTCGAAGCGCTCGTCACGTGCAGCCATCTGCAGCTCGATCACCTGGTCCCAGAGGGCCGCATCGGCTCCGGGGGCCGGGTCCAGCGCGCGAATGCGCACCGCACGGTTGGCACGCGCATGCGCGTGCACCTCCTCCGCCGTCGCCACGAGCGCAACCGTCTCCTCGAGTTCGTAGCCCGCCGCGACGAACTCATCCCGCGCGCTGCCGAGCGCGCCGTCGATGCGGTCCCAGGCGAATGTCCGGTGGCGCACACGCGGCTCATCGTTGAACGTGGCCGCGAAGACCGCGCTCCAGCGCTCGCGGTCGCCTGCCTGCGGCGGCTCGTCGAAGATCAGCATGTTGCCCCAGTAGTGCTCAGGGTTTCCCGGTGAGCGCACGACGAGGTGGTCGTCCACACGCCGCACAACGCGGTCCAGTGGCAACACGTCGAGGTCGGTGGCCCACGCCAACGCACGCGGTCGCGTTTCGCCTGCCGGATGTACGCCCACCCCGTCTCGTATACCACCAGTCACAGAGTCGCGTCCAGTCTTGTCCGTGATAACGTACGCGTGTATGGCATCGACCCATCCCCCTACGGCCGCATCGACGCCTCCCGGGAAGCACCCCGCGGGCATCCCTGCGGGAGCCGACATGCTCGATCCCGCCGTCATCGGCGCGCGCGTGAAGGCGTTGCGGGAGTCCTCCTCGCTGTCGCTGCGCGAGCTCGCGCTGCGCAGCGGCGTCAGCGCGCCGATGCTCTCCCAGGTCGAGCGGGGGGACACGAGCCCCACGTTGACCGTCGCGGCGAAGATCGCCGCCGGGCTCGATCTACGGCTCTCGCAGCTGCTGCGCCTGGACGAGGGGGGTGCCGTCACCGTCGTGCGGGCGAGCGAGCGTCAGCGCGGCGGCAGCAAGAAGCGCGGCCACAGCTTCGAGGTGCTCACCTCCTCCCAGCCAGGGCAGCGAGCCGAGCTCTCGCGACACACGCTCGCGGCGGGCGGCGCCACGGGCGCGGTCGATGACCCGCCGATGCACGAGCCCGGCAGCCGCGAGACGGCGCTCGTCGAGAAGGGCTCGATCGTGCTCGTATGCGACGGGCAGCGCTACGAGCTCAGCGACGGCGACTGCGTCATCTTCGACGCCGACCTGCCCCACCACTTCGAGAACCCCACCAAGCAGGAGGCGGCCTTTCTGGCGGTCGTCTCCGCCGGACTGAGGAGGAGCTAGATGCCCAAGTCGCTGTTCGAGAAGATCTGGGAGTCCCACGAGGTAGGGGACGGCCTCATCTACATCGACCTCCACCTCGTCCACGAGGTCACCAGCCCGCAGGCGTTCGACGGCCTGCGCCTCGCCGGGCGCACGGTGCGCCGGCCCGATCGCACGCTCGCGACCGCCGACCACAACACGCCCACCGACGGCACCCCGGTCGCGGCGCGCATCAAGGACGAGCTCTCGCGCGTGCAGGTTGAAACGCTCGAGCGCAATTGCGCTGAGTTCGGCGTGCCCGTCTACTCGCTGGGCTCTGACCGCCAGGGGATCGTGCACGTGATCGGCCCCGAGCTCGGGGTCACCCAGCCGGGCATGACGATCGTCTGCGGCGACTCGCACACCTCCACGCACGGAGCGTTCGGCGCGCTCGCCTTCGGCATCGGCACCTCCGAGGTCGAGCACGTGCTCGCCACACAGTGCATGGTGCAGTCAAAGCCCCGCTCCATGCGCATCCGCTACGAGGGTGAGCTCGGCTTCGGCGTCACCGCCAAGGACCTGATCCTCGGCACGCTCGGCCATCTGGGCGTCGGCGGCATGACAGGCCACGCCGTCGAGTACGCAGGGCCCGCGATCGAGGCACTCTCGATGGAAGGGCGCATGACCGTCTGCAACATGACGATCGAGGGAGGCGGGCGCGCGGGCATGATCGCCCCCGACGAGACGACCTTCGCGTGGTTCCGCGACGTCGAGCGTCCGGGAGCCCCGAAGGGCGCAGAGCTCGACGTAGCGATCGAGCGCTGGCGGGAGCTGGCCACGGAGGAAGGTGCCCAGTTCGACCGTGAGATCCTGATCGACGCGAGCGCGATCTCACCGCAGGTGACCTGGGGAACCAACCCCGGAATGGTACGCGCCGTGACCGAGAAGGTTCCCGCACCTGAGGAGTTCGACAGCCCCGCCGACCGCGAGGCCACCGAACGGGCTCTGCACTACATGGCCCTGGAGCCCGGCACGCCGATCGATCAGATCGCCGTCGACCGCGTGTTCATCGGCTCTTGCACCAACTCGCGTATCGGCGATCTGCGCGCCGCCGCCGAGGTCGTTGCCGGCAAGAAGGTGGCCTCCTCGGTGAACGCGATGGTCGTGCCGGGATCCCAGCAGGTGAAGGCGCAGGCCGAGGCCGAGGGTCTCGACCAGGTGTTCCGCGACGCCGGCTTCGACTGGCGCGTCGCCGGCTGCTCGATGTGCCTGGGCATGAACCCCGACACCCTCGCCCCGGGCGAGCGCTGCGCCTCCACGTCCAACCGCAATTTCGAGGGTCGGCAGGGGAGGGGCGGTCGCACGCACCTCGTCTCGCCGCAGATGGCCGCCGCGGCTGCGATCGAGGGGCGCTTCGTCGACATCCGGGAGTGGTCGTGAGCGCACACGCGTCGGGAGACGCACACGCGGCGGCCTGGCAGCAGGAGGACACCGTCGCGAGCTTCGCCGAGCGCCGGCGAGTGCTGATCCCGCTACTCGACCTGCAAGAGGACGTTCTCGCCAAAGTTCTGACGAGAGGCCCGCGCCCCGTCGAGCGATTCCTCGACCTCGGCACCGGCGCAGGAGCAGTCAGCGAGCTCGTGCTTGGACTCGGCGGCGAGAAGGCCCGCTCGCAGGGTGTCCTCGTCGACTTCTCTGAGCCGATGCTCAAGCGCGCCGGCGCTAACCTGGCGCGATTTGAGGGACGCTGGAAGATAGTGCGCGGCGATCTCGCGAGCCCTCAGTGGCAGGCCGGGCTGCCGGAAGGCCGCTACGACGCGATCGTTTCCGGCCTTGCCATCCACCACCTCTCCTCTGCGCGCAAGCGTGATCTCTTCGCCGAGGCGTTCGCGCTGCTCGAGCCCGGAGGCACCTTCGTCAACATGGACTGCGTTGCCGTCGAGGGACCGCTGGATGGCCTGTTCGACGAGTACATGCTCGCCAGCGCCGTTGCCCACGAGCACGAACACGGCCGCGACGGCTCAGACCAGGACGTCGACTTCGACACCGGTGAAGACCAGCTGGACACCATCGAGGATCAGCTGCGCTGGCTGCGCGATGCCGGCTTCCAGCACGTGGATGTGCACTTCAAGTGGGCAGAGGCTGCCGTCTTCGGCGGCGTCAAGCCCGTGAAAGGAGATGAGTAATGGAACCGATCGAGACGATCAGCGGACAGGTGAGCCACCTCGACCGCGCCGACGTTGACACCGACCAGATCATGCCCAAGCAGTTTCTCAAGCGGGTCGAGCGCACCGGCTTCGGTGAGTTCCTGTTCTACGACTGGGCGAAGGAGCCCGATTGGGACCTGCCGCCGAATCCGATCCTCGTCGCCGGCGAGAACTTCGGCTGCGGCTCATCGCGCGAGCACGCCCCGTGGGGTCTACAGGACTACGGCTTCCAGGCGATCGTCGCGCCATCCTTCGCGGACATCTTCTACTCCAACTGCACCAAGATCGGGCTGCTGCCGGTCGTTCTCTCCGACGAGGACTGCAAAGCGCTCGCTCGCGCCGGCCACGGCCAGGTCGACCTGCGCGAGCAGGAGGTTCGCTTCGCCGGGCGTCAGGTTCCGTTCGAGATCGACCACGAGATCCGCCACCGCCTTCTCGGCGGCCTGGACGACATCGCGCTCACGCTGCAACAAGACGACACGATCGCCGCATATGAGCGTGCACGGGAGGAGCGGGTGCCGGCAGTGCCGGTGACCACACGGCTCTAAGCGCCCGTCCACCCGCCAGCGTGACGTCGGCACGGCGTGATTCAGTGCGCGTGTGGTCACCTCAAGTGGGCTTGTTCCAATAGTCCTGGGCATTGGGCTGGCAGTGGTCTCGGGTAGCGCCGTGGCAGGCGCTCGTGATCGCCGCAACGACTCACGCGATCCGCTGTTCATCTTTGCCGTGCTGCTGGTTGGCTTCGCGATTCTCGCCGCCGCGCTGTACCTGTTGGGTTGGTCGATCGAGAAGGGTAAGACGCTGCCACCCGTCGAAGCACGGATGGAGAACTGGCTGACCCTTGCGCTCGCGCTGCTGGTGATCGCCCCAGCCGCCCGCTCCGCCTGGATCGGGATCTTCTCCGGTGAGGACCGCCCGCCCTGGGATCGGGGGTTCCTCGATCGCGTCTCCCAAGGCCTCAACTTTGCGATGGGAAGCATGGCCGCACTATTGGTGGGCTTGGTCATTGTTGCAATCGTCTTCCTGATCGCGAAGCTCGAACCTGCTCCCGCGATTCTGCTGGTGGCTGCAACCGCCATCGTCGGACTGACGTCGGCGTGGGCGATTCTGCGAGCCACAGCCGGGCGAGAAGCCTCGCTGCATGGTTTGTCGATATCGCGTAGCGCCCAGCTGAAGAGGCTCTCGACGCTCGAGCAAGCAGACGGTCGCTGGCAGGCGATCGAGGTATCCACGATCGGTCGACTCGATCGGCCGATTGCGCTGCAGGCCATGATCTACCTGACGGATCGAGGCATGTTCTGGGCCGCTGAAGATGCCTCGGCACTAGTTCGCTTCCACGACTGGGCGGCAAACCATCTGCTCGCTCCGACACCTGCAGTACACGAGCGGCGGCTGGTGATCGCCAACTTGGCCGTACGCGCCGACCGGCACCTAGAGGTCAAGCGCTGGAGCGGCAGGCGAGCACAGTTGCTGGACTCGTTGCGGCTGAATAGAGTGAGCCGACCAGTCCCCGCGGACGCAACCTCGCCGGAGCGTGTCGCTGGACTCGTCCATGTGCCCTACGAGCAACTCCGGAGCGCTGGCCTTCGCATGGCGATCGTCGACGCGACGGCGCGCTAGAGCTACCCGGCGCATGGCGAGCGTTGCTGCCTGCGCCGATATGCTCTGCCACCCGCCAGCTCACGCGGCGCTGCGACTCTATGTCCTACTCGATAGTCACCCTTCCCGGCGACGGGATCGGCCCGGAGATCATGGCGCCCACGCTGGCGTTGCTCACGACGCTGGGCGACTTCGAGTTCGAGGAACACCTGTTCGGCGGCGCTTCCATCGACGCGCACGGCGTCGCCCTCACCGACGATGTTCTCGAGGCATGCAAAGCCGCCGATGCGGTGCTGCTGGCGGCGGTGGGCGGACCCAGGTGGGACACGACCGACCCCAGCAAGCCACGGCCCGAGCAGGGTCTCTTGGGGCTGCGCAAGGGCCTCGGGCTGTACGCGAACCTGCGCCCGGTAAAGCCGCTGCCCGCGCTCTATGACGCCTCGCCGCTGCGGCGCGAGCGCATCGACGGCACCGATCTGCTGGTCGTGCGCGAGCTCACCGGCGGCATCTACTTCGGCGAGAAGACGCGCACCGCCACCTCGGCCTCGGACGTGTGCGCGTACAGCAGCGAGGAGATCGACCGCATCGCCCGCAGCGCCTTCCTCGCTGCCGAGCGGCGCTCGGCCAAGCCCAAGGTGACGAGCGTGGACAAGGCCAACGTGCTGGAGACCTCCCGGCTCTGGCGCGAGGTCGTCAGCGAGCTGCACGCGGCCGAGTTCTCCCACATCGAGCTCGAGCACGTGCTCGTGGACAACGCAGCCATGCAGCTGGTCTCCGCGCCCACCCACTTCGACGTGATCGTCACGGAGAACATGTTCGGAGACATCCTCTCCGACGAGGCGGCCATGCTCACAGGCTCGATTGGCATGCTCCCCAGCGCCTCGCTGGGGGCGGACGGCCCCGGCCTGTTCGAGCCGGTGCACGGCTCGGCGCCGGACATTGCCGGCCAGGGCGTGGCCAATCCGCTGGCGATGTTCCTCTCGGCGGCGATGATGCTGCGTCACGGCCTCGGCTTGGCAAGTGAGGCAGCGGCTGTAGAATCAGGGGTCGAAGGTGCACTGGCTGGGGGCCTGCGCACGCCCGATCTGGGCGGCGCAGCCGGCACACAGGAGGCCACCAGGGCAGTGCTCGACAACGTCGAATAGGAGCAGTGTGAACGTGGAGCCAACCGACCTCATCTGGATGAACGGAGATTTCGTCGCCTGGGGGGACGCCAAGGTCCACGTCCTGACGCACGGACTGCACTACGGCACGGGCGTCTTCGAGGGCGTGCGCTGCTACGACACCGTGCTCGGCCCAGCAGTGTTCCGCAACACCGACCACGTGGAGCGCCTGCGCCGCTCGGCGGAGCTGTTCTACATGGAGCTGCCCTTCTCCAACGAGGAGCTGCGTCAGGCGACGCTCGAGCTCGTGGCCCGCAACGGGCTGCGCTCTTGCTACATCCGCCCGATCGTCTACCGCGGCTACGGCAGCATGGGCCTGAACCCGCTGGAGGCGCCCGTGGACGTCACGATCGCGTGCTGGGAGTGGGCCACCTACCTCGGCGAGGAGGGCATGCGCAACGGCGTGCGCGCGATGACATCATCGTGGCGTCGGATCAGCCCCGACTCGCTGATCCCGCACGCGAAGGCCACCGGTCAGTACCTCAACAGCGTGCTCGCGAAGGTCGAGTCGGTGAAGGCCGGCTACGAGGAGGCGATCCTGCTCGACGACCACGGCCACGTCTGCGAGGGCACGGGCGAGAACGTGTACATCGTCCGCGACGGCGAGATCTCCACGCCCGGACAGCACAACTCGATCCTCGACGGCATCACCCGCCGCTCGGTGATGCAGATCGCGCAGGATCTCGGCTACAAGGTGGTGGAGCGCAACGTCGCCCGCGCGGAGATGTATCTCGCCGACGAGGTGTTCCTGTCTGGCACGGCTGCAGAGATCGTGCCCGTGCGCGAGGTCGACAACCACAAGGTCGGCACGGGCAAGCCCGGAGAGGTCACACGCGTCCTGCAGGCGGCTTTCGACGACGCCATCCACGGGCGCTCCGAGCGCTACCGGGAGTGGCTCGATGTGGTCGACGCGGTCGATCTGGAGACCCCGACCGGTGAGAGCCCGGCGGCTGGTGCACAGCAGCTCACGGCGACGGAGCGAATTACCGGGGCGACCGGCTAGAGGCGGTGCGCCGCGGCCGGTCGCAACCACGACCCGCCCCGTACCCCTCTACGCCGAAAGGACTTCCCCAATGAACGCAAGATCGACCCGCATCGAGCTCTACGACGCCACCCTGCGCGACGGCATGGGTGGCGGTGGCATGACGCTCACCGCGGAGGAGAAGCTACGTGTGGTCCATGCGCTGGACGAGCTCGGCGTGCACATGATCGAGGCCGGCTTTCCCTCCTCGAACCCCAAGGAGCTCGAGCTTTTCTCACTGTTGGCGGCAGAGACGCTGCAGAACGCTGAGATCGTCGCGTTTGGGATGACCCGCCGCCGCGACACCGCAGTGCAGGAGGACGACGGCCTGCGTGTGCTCGCCGAGTCCTTCGCGCCCGTTTGCACGATCGTCGGCAAGGCATCGGTGCTGCATGTCGAGAAGGTCGTGCGCGTCTCGCGCGAGGAGAACCTCGCGATGATCGCCGACTCGGTGGCGTTCCTCGTGCGCGCGGGCAAGCGCGTGCTGCTCGACGCCGAGCACTTCTTCGACGGCTTCGCGCTCGACCCGGCGTACTCACTGGACTGCCTGCGCGTCGCCGCGGAGGCCGGCGCCGAGAGGCTCGTGCTGTGCGACACCAACGGGGGCTCGCTTCCTCCTCATATGAGGACCGCGTTCGCAGTTGTCAGCGAAGCGCTGCCGGGCACTCCCTTGGGCATCCACACCCACGATGACTCCGGCTGCGCCGTGGCCAACACCCTCACGGCGGTCGAATGCGGCGCCACGCAGGTGCAGGGGACGATCAACGGGATCGGCGAGCGCACGGGCAACGCAAACCTGATCACGATCATCGCCGACCTGCAGCTGAAGATGGGCGCGCAGCTGCTCGCGCCCGAGCGACTCGCGCGGCTGACCGAGACGGCGCATTTCGTCGATGAGCTGCTGAACCGCACCCCGAACCCGGCCCAGCCGTACGTGGGCAAGCACGCGTTCGCGCACAAGGCTGGTCTGCACGCCGCCGGCGTGCGCGCCGAGCCACAGACCTTCGAGCACATCGACCCGGCGATCGTGGGCAACGATCGCGATGTGCTGATCTCCGAGCTCTCCGGTCGCGGCACCGTCGTCGAGAAGGCAAGGACGGCCGGGATCGCCGTCGACGACGCGCTCGCTGGGCGCGTCGTCGAGCGGGTCAAGGCGCTCGAGCACGAGGGCTTTCAGTTCGAGGCCGCGGACGGCTCCTTCGAGCTGCTGCTGCGC
>DATBZG010000159.1:0-3271 GCA_036513335.1 Solirubrobacteraceae bacterium
CCACCCGCTTTGGCTTGGTGGCTCGGGCTTGGTGGACCGTCGGGAGCTGGGAGGGGCCGTGGCGATCCCGCGGGAGCTGGGACGGACGGACAGGTAGGCTGCTCGCGTGCTTGATCTGAAGCTCATTCGCGAGGACCCTGATGGGGTTCGGGGTGCTCTTGCGCGCCGTGGCGGCGAGGCGGCAGGCGGGCTTGACCGTGTGATTGAGCTCGATCTCCGCCGGCGGGAGCTGCTTCCTGAGCTCGAGGGGTTGCGGGCGGAGCAGAACGATGCGAATGGGCGCATCCGGGGTGCCGCCGATGCGGAGGAGCGGGAGCGGGAGATCGCGGCTATGCGGGGGGTGGCCTCTCGGGCGAAGGCGCTCGAGCAGGAGGTTGCGGAGGTGGAGGAGGGGCTTCAGGCGGCTCTGGCGCCGCTTCCCAATCTGCCGGATCCCACCGCCGCTGCGGGTCCTGAGGACGAGCTCGTGCGTGAGGTGGGAGAGGTCCCCGTGCTCGACTTCACGCCTCGCGACCATCTGGAGCTGGCCGGCGAGCGGATCGATATGGACCGTGCGGCCAAGCTCTCGGGCTCGCGCTTTGCCTACCTCAAAGGCGACCTCGTGATGCTCGAGCTCGCGCTCGTGCGTTGGGTTCTCGAGAAACTGCGCGCGGTCGGCTTCGAGCCCGTGATCCCGCCTGTGCTCGTGCGCGAGCGGGCGCTCTACGGGACCGGCTTCCTGCCGGACACCGAGCAGCAGATCTACAGCCTGCCCGAGGACGAACTGTTCCTCGTCGGCACGTCCGAGGTAGCGCTCGCCTCGCTGCACGAGGGCGAGATCCTCGACGCAGAGCGGCTGCCGCTGCGCTACGCCGGCTTCTCGCCGTGCTTCAGGCGCGAGGCCGGCGCTGCCGGCAAGGACACGCGCGGCATCTTTCGCGTGCATCAGTTCGACAAGGTCGAGATGTTCAGCTTCGTCGAGCCGGAGGAGTCCCTTGCTGAGCACGAGCGCATCCTCGCGATGGAGGAGCAGATCCTGGGCGAGCTGGGGCTTCCCTACCGCGTCGTGAACATCGCCGTGAACGACCTCGGCAACTCGGCTGCCAAGAAGTTCGACTGCGAAGCGTGGATCCCGAGCCAGGAGCGCTACCGGGAGCTGACGTCGTGCTCGAACACGACCGACTACCAGGCGCGGCGCCTGAACATTCGCGTCCGTCGCGAGAAGCGCACGCAGACCCTGCACACGCTCAACGGCACCGCTGTGGCGGTCGGGCGTACGATCGTGGCGCTGCTCGAGAACGGCCAGCGCGCCGACGGCAGCGTCGAGCTTCCCCCGTGCCTGCAGCCTTACGGCGCCCCCGCAACCCTCGCTCCAGGGCAGCCTCACTAGACAATAAGAAGATAGTCTCCCTGGTCACTGTCAAGTAGACGCAGGGAGCCCGGTGGCGTGGAGGAAGTTCAGCGGACCAGAATTCTCGAAGCGATGGCCGAGGCGATGTGTGACCGTGGCGCAGGTGGAGGCACGGTCGCGCTCGCCGAGGTGATCGAGCGGGCCGGCATCTCCAGCGGCGCCTTCCACGAGGCGTTCGCAGACCGCGAAGCATGCCTGCTCGCCGCGTTCGATCTCGCCGTGCAGCGCGCGCGCATGCGCACGATCGCCGCCTATGACGCCGAGCCGCGTTGGGTCGACGCCGTCAAGTCTGGGCTCGCCGAGCTCCTGCGCTTCCTCGAAGACGAGCCAGCGCTCGGCAGACTGCTCCTCGTCTACTCGATGAGCGGCGGGGAACAGGTCCTGCGCCGGCGCGTGGAGACGCTCGAAGCGCTTGCCGCCGTCGTCGATCGGGGTCGCCTGGAGAGCCCCCCGGGGCGTCAGGCGCCGGCGCCGGTGATCGCCGAGGGCGTCGTCGGCGCTGTCCTCGCGGTGTTGCAGAACCGCCTCCTCGCCGACGAGCCGGAGCCCGTGATCGGGCTGTTCGGCTCGCTCGTGAGCATCGTCGTGCTGCCCTATCTGGGCGTGAGCGTCGCCCGCCGCGAGCTCACGCGCCCGGCTCCGCCTCCCCGCGGCGGCCTCGTGCGGCCCTCCGCTGGCGCTGCGAGTCTCGACGAGGATCGAGCCGAGGTGCGGCTCACCTACCGCACGACGCGCGTGCTCAGCGCGATCGCCGACTACCCCGGCGCCAGCAATCGCGAGGTCGCCGATCGCGCCGGCATCATCGACCAGGGACAGATCTCCAAGCTGCTCGCCCGCCTGCAGCAAGCCGCGCTGATCATCAAGATCGGCGAGAGCCGTCCCGCTCGCGGCGCGCCCAACTCGTGGGCGCTGACCGAGCGTGGAGATGCGCTGCTGGGCATCGCTCGCGCGGGCGAGGTCTACCGCTGACGTCGCGGCGCCGCCCGGCTGGGTTCAGCCGATGTCGAACGACAGCGAGCGCGCTGTGCCGCCCGTGGGTGTGACGGTGAGGCGGTAGGAACCCACGCTGAGCCGTCTGGCGCCGGTGAGGCGCCGACTGTCGTGCCCGGCGATCGCTGCCACGGATGAGTGCCGCACGAGCTTCCAGTGCCGGTGTCCCCGCTTGCCCACGCGCTCCTGCAGCGACACGCTCACGTGCGTCGCCACACTTGCAGTGAACTGGAAGGCGAGCTGTGAGATCTTCGGCCGACGCCGGTTCAGCGCGACCAGCGCTCGGGGCGTCAAGGCCAGGCCGGCCAACTGCACGGCTGTCGGGCCCGTGTTCGTAACTGTTGTCGCGGGCGCCGGCCACGTGGTTACGACGGTGGAGTTCGTGTTTTCGGGCGGCGGGAACCCGTGCGTTCTTTCTTTTTCTTTTGCTCTCGCTTTTTCTTCTTCTTTTTCGACTACTTCTTCCGCTTCTTCCGTTTCTCTCTGTTCTTCACCACGGGTCACGGCTTCCGCTTCTTCGACTTTGGTTAGTTCCGCGCTCTGTTCGGGGGTGAGGGGCTCGAATGCTTCGAGTCCGTCCGGGCTACCCAGGCCGCTCGGCCCGTCGTAGCCGCTGTGGGCGATGCAGATGAGTTGACCGGAGCAGCTTGCCTTCCCCTCCTGTTCGGGGGTGCACGCCGTCAAGAACGTTTCTTCGTCGAACGGCTTGGAGCATTTCCCGTTCGAGCCGTTCGCCGTCGACGCGGTTATGTCGTGCAGGGAGGCGGGCAGCAGCTTTGCCTTCCCGTACAGCGTTTCCGCGGGATACCCGACGCCGCCCGATCCTCCCGCGAGCGCGAAGGTTGAAGCGACGATCGGCGAAGAGAGGCTGGTGCCGCCGTAGGTGTACCA
>DATBZG010000160.1:0-4391 GCA_036513335.1 Solirubrobacteraceae bacterium
CGAGCACTGCTACGTGCGCGTGGCGGACTGGCTGGGCGCGCGTCCGGCGGTTGACCGCGAGCGTGCGCTGGCGGAGCTGGCGCGCAGGTATCTGGTGGGCCACGCGCCTGCGGATGCGCGCGATCTGGCGCGCTGGGCAGGCCTGCCGCTGCGCGACGCGCGCGCAGGGCTCGAGGCGATTGCGCGTGAGCTGCACCAGCGCGCTGACGGCCTGCTCGAGTTGGCGCCGCGCGTGGGCGCGGGCGCGGAGGAGCCGGCGAGGCTGCCGGCGCCACGGATGTTGGGGGCATTCGACCCGCTGCTGCTTGGCTGGTGCTCGCGCGAGGCGCTGCTGGGTGGCAATCGGACGATCGTGACGATCAACGGCATATTCAGACCTTTTGCGCTCGTACGCGGCCGTGCGGTTGCGGTGTGGAGCATTGCTGCGGGGAAGCTCACGCTGAAGCCTTTCGCCCCGATCGCCGCAGCCGACGAGCGCAAGCTGCGCGCGGACGGTGAGCAGACGCTGCGCTACCTCGGACTTGCGCGCGCCACAGGCGCGGTCAGTGGCGCTGCGTGACGGGCAGACGCAGCACGGGCGCGCTCGTGGGGGAGGAGCTCCCGCCGAGCGGCTCGCTGGTGACGGTGATCTCGCGAACGCCTCGCAGGCTGCCGGGCACCTCGACCGCGGCGTTGCCTTCGCTTGTGACGGTGAACAGCGCGTCGGTGGGCCGCGGTGGCGCGCTGGGGCGGTTCAGCCAGACCTCGTAGATCTCGCCGACGGGCGGCTCGGGCATCCCGGAGACGATTAGTTCGGCGCGGGGTCCCGAGCTTCGCACGCGCGCGTGCGTAGTTCGCGCACTGAGCGTGGCGGCGGAGGAGTGCGTGCGCGGGCGCCTGACGGGCGCGACGCGCTCGAGCGCGAAGAGGCCCGTGGCGAGCAGCGCGGCGAGGACCGCAATCGAGCCGCCGAGCACCAGCCGGCCTCTCCGGGAGATGCGCGCGGGCCTGCGCGTATCTGCGTAGCCCTCGCCTCTGACGGTGGCCAGCACCCGCTGGCGCAGCCTTCCCGGCGCAGCTTGCGGAATGTCCGCCGAGCGCTCGGATCTGTGCGGGCGCATCCAGCTCGAGCGCGGCGCGTGAGGCATCAGCTGGGCGGATACGTGCAGGACATCAAGTCTCTTAACGCACAGGGCCCGGGGGTGGATCACAGGAGCAGCTTGAAGTTCGCATTGATCCAGAACTGCATGTGGGCCGTATTCACAAAAACAACGGTCGTATGCACTGCAAGGCGCGTGCGGCCCATCTCCAACCCCCCGAGATAGGGAGAAACACATGAGTCACGAGATCAACCTCTCCGAGGTCGATGTAGACGGCGCCGTCCGCGAAGCGGCGGACGGCGTGTCCGGCGACACACGCCTGGACTTCCTCAAGAAGGCCGGCGTTGCCGGAGGCGCCCTGGTCGGATCGGGTGCCGTGCTCTCGGCATTCGCACCGGCTGCGTTCGCCGGTCCGGGTGGCCGTCCGCCGACGAAATTCGGTAAGGGCGACATCGGCATCCTCAACTACGCGCTCACCCTGGAGTACCTGGAGGCGGCGTTCTACAACGGCGCCACGGCAGCCAAACTGGCGTTGACGCCTCAGGCGGCTGCGTTCCTGACGGTGGTGACGCGGGACGAGAACGCCCACGTTGCTTACCTGAAGAAGGCGCTCGGCAAGAAAGCCGTTGCGTCGCCGATGTTTGAATTCGGTGAAGCCAACACGAACGTGGAAAAGTTCATGGCTACGGCGTACGTGCTCGAGAACACAGGCGTGCACGCTTACCTCGGACAGGTCGGCAACATCCAGGACAAGGCGTACCTGAAGGCCGCCGGCTCGATCCTCACGATCGAGGCACGCCACGCTGCTGTGATCGGTTCACTGAACGAACCGGCCGGCAACGACATCGCACCTGAAGGTCCGTTCGACGTGCCCTACACCGCCGGCAAGGTGCTCGCGGCTGTCACGGCGACGAAATTCATCAAGTAACACCGCCGTTGATGTAGCGACGGCGTCGTCTCGCGGCAGGTTGCGCGAGTCGGCGCCGTTTTGCGTTAAACGCGCCCCGTCCACGGGTCTCTGATGGCAGAGCTTCCGGCGGAGATAGTGATCCATCTCGACACTCGCTGCGAATAGGTGACATGAACAGTGCGGGCGATGGGCTCGCATGAACAGTGCGGGCGATGGGCTCGCGGACTCCATTGGTTACGAAGCGGAGGTAAGAAGATGTCCAGTACGACCAGCGAGCACAGCAGGGCCGGCGAGGAGTCCCCACCACAGCCTGCGGGGATCGTCGAGCGCTTGGTGCGCGACGATGTGGACCGCAAGCGGTTCTTGAAGATGGCGGGCACGGCGGGCGCGGCGAGCTTTGGCGCGTTCGTCCTTGCGGCGTGCGGCAGCAGCACGAAAACGAGCTCCTCGGCCACGACAGCGGCGGCGAGCACCGCGACGAGCACGACGGCGAGCGCAACCACAGGCGACATCGCGATTCTGAACTACGCGCTGACGCTCGAGTATCTGGAGCGTGAATTCTACGCGAAGGTGGTTGCGTCGGGCCTGTTCAGCGGCAAGGTCGGAAGCCTGATCAAGGAATTCGGCAGCCAGGAGGCAACGCATGTGGAAGCGCTGAAAGGCGCTGTGTCGAAAATGGGCGGGACCCCGGCGGCGAACCCGAACGGCAAATTCCCGATCACGAGCGCCACGCAGGTTGCAGGCTTGGCGTACACGGTGGAGAACCTCGGAGCGGCCGCATACCTGGGCCAGGCGGGGAACATCCAGAGCCCGGAAGTGCTGGCAACGGCGCTTGCGATCCACTCGGTCGAGGCACGCCACGCGGCGACGTTGGGCACGTTGGTCAAGAAGTCGCTTACACCGGATGGCCCGTTCGCCAAGCCGGACGACATGTCAATGGTGCTGGCGGCGGTCAAGCCGTTCCTGGCCTGATCGCAGGTTGAGAAAAGGAGCTGAAAGCAATGTCCAACCAAACACTTACCGATACCGGCGACCTCGCCCTGGCGAATCCGGAGCTTGTGGAGCTCGAGGTGAGCGGGCTGACCCGTTCGAGCTTCCTGCTGCGCGGCGCACTTGCTGCGGGCGCGGTGTACGGAGTCGGCGCGGTGACGCCGTTCGTCTCGCAGGCACTGGCAGCCGGCAGCAGTGGCGACGTTGAAATCCTCAACTTCGCGCTGACGCTGGAGTACCTCGAGTCGGACTTCTACAACGTCAAGGGCAAGGAAGTGCACCTGAGCGGAACGGCGAGGTCCTACGCAAAGCTGTTCGGCGAACAGGAGGCCGAACACGTCAAGGCGCTGACCTCGACGATCAAGTCGCTGGGTGGCAAGCCGGCGGCGAAGCCGACGTTTGCGTTCCCGGCGAGCAGTCAGAGCTCGTTCATGGCACTGGCATCGGTGTTGGAGAACACGGGCGTGAGCGCATACAACGGCGCCGCGCCGTCGCTGAAGAGCAAGGAAGTGCTTGCCGCAGCGGGGAGCATCGTGCAGATCGAGGCTCGTCACGCGGCGGCGATCAACCTGCTGATCGGCAAGTCGCCGACGCCCACACAGGGCTTCGACGTGCCGCTGATGAAGGCTCAGGTGCTGACGAAGATCGAACCGCTGATCAAGAAGTAGCGACGAGGAACTGCGGGGGCCGCGGGTGATCCGCGCGCGGTCCCTGCGCGTAGAAGTAGTTATCGGCCCGCAAGACGGGCGCACAGAATTCGATCTCAGGAGGAACCCACAACCATGGGACTTGACAACCCGATCCACATAGCTTTTCTGCTGATCCTGCTGCTGCTGGTCTTCGGGGCCAAGCGCCTGCCGGAGATGGGCCGCTCGCTGGGCGACGGCATGCGCGGCTTCAAGGACGCGATCAGCGGCGACGCCCCCGCGACTTCCCACCCGATGGCTCAGCCGACGCTGGTCGCTCAGCCCCAGACGCAGGAGGCAGCGGCGACTGTGCAGCAGGTGCCCGTTCAGCAGGTATCCGCGCAGCACGTTCCCGTCCAGCAGGTTCCGGCTCCGGTGCAGGTCCAGCAGGTCCCGGCTCCGGTGCAGGTCCTACCGACTCCCCAGCCGGTAATGGAGAAGCAGCCCGCCTAGAGCGGGGGCTTCTCCTGAAGTACCTACCATCGCGCACCAAAAGCGCAGGCGGACACTCACACACCAGGCCGAACCAGACGGCCTGACAGGCCGGCCGGCCTGTCAGCGACACCCACCGACCAGACGGCCTGACCGGCCTACCACTGACACCCAACGGAGACGAGCGAGCACACCATGGCAACAGCGGCGGTACGCAGCATCGGACATGAAGACCGCATCAGCGTGGTCGACCATCTGGAGGAGCTGCGTGGCCGTCTGATCGTGTGCCTGGCC
>DATBZG010000161.1:0-10879 GCA_036513335.1 Solirubrobacteraceae bacterium
CTCTACAAGGAAGGCGTGCGCAACGACGCACTGATCGAGACGCTGATGGCGAACCTGCGGCTGCCGAGCGAGATGCTCGGGGACCTCACCGCCATGAGCAGCGCGGTGCAACGCGGCGACGAGCGCCTGCGAGAGCTCGTCGAGCGCCACGGCAAGGACGAGGTCGGCGAGTGCCTCAGCGAGCTGATCGAGCGCTCCGAGCGCCAGATGCGCAGCTACATCGAGGACATCCCCGACGGCACATACAGCTTCGCCGACACGATCGACAACGACGGGATCGAGGATCGCGCCCTGGCGATCGAGGTGAAGATCACCGTCGCAGGCAGCGAAATGGACGTCGACTTCACCGGCAGCGCGCCCGCGGCGCGCGGGCCGATGAACGTGGCTCGCAACTCCACCGTGTCGATCTGCAACGTCGCGATCAAGCACATCTTCCCCGACGTGCCGATCAACGGCGGCACCTTCCGTCCGGTCAAAGTGAAGGTGCCCAAGGGCTCGATCCTCGCCGCCGAATACCCCTCGCCTGTGAGCGGCTACCTGGAGACGGCTGGACGCGTGCTGGACGTGATGTTCGGAGCGCTCGCGCAGGCTCTGCCGGAGGGAGTTCCCGCGGCGCCGTTCGGGACCGTGGGCGTGATCACCGTCGGCGGGCGCCACCCGGAGCTCGGTTCCTATTACGTCGGCGTGTTCCCCTACCCGGGCGGCTACGGCGCCACCGCGTCGGGCGACGGCCTCGTCAACGGCAACCCACCGCAGTCGATGGCTAACTTCGTGGCGCTGGAGGCATCCGAGCACCGCTACCCGATCCGCTTCGACTACTTCGCCCTGCGCGAGGACTCCGGCGGGGCTGGGCGCAACCGCGGCGGCGATGGCACCGCCTACCAGATCCGCGCCTGCGCACCGTGCGTGATGTCGGTGCTGGGAGATCGCGGCAAGGGCCGGCCGTTCGGCCTGCACGGCGGCGGCGCGGCGACCCCCAACAGCGTCAGCCTGACGACGGATGGGCGCGAGTGGAAGCCGCCGATGGGAACCAAGCTGGCCAAGCAGTCGATGCAGGCCGGTGACTTCGTGACCGCGGCCTCGCCGGGAGGCGGCGGCTTTGGCAACCCGCTCGAGCGTTCGATCGAGGCGGTCGAGCGCGACCTCAACCTCGGCTACATCGCACGCGAGACCGCCGAGCGCCTTTACGGCGTCGTCGTGGCCGGCGTCAGGACGATCGCCGGTAGGCCGCAGTACGAGCTCGACGTCGAGCAGAGCGAGCGAAACAGATCAGATGCGTCACCGGCGCCTGCGGCCGCCGACGGCGAGGACAATCCGCACGATGGGAGCAACGACCGTGGTTGAAGAACACGCAAGCGGCGCTGAAAGCGCCTGGGAGCTGCCTCACGAGCTGAAGCTGATGCGCCAGACCGTTGCGGACTTCGTCCGTAACGAGATCCTGCCCGAGGAGGCCAAGCTCGACTTTGACGCCTACAAACTGCCGCCGGAGCCGCTCGCGCGTGTCCAGGGCATCGCCAAGAACGCAGGACTGTGGTGCGTGGAGTCCCCCGAGGAGTACGGCGGCGCCGGGCTGAGCCTCCTGGCCCAGTGCGTCGTGGCCGAAGAGGCCGCCAAGTGCCGCATGGGCGCCTACGTCCCCGCCGGAGCAGCATTCGGGTGGGACCCGCCCAACGTGATCTTCAAGGGTGGCGAGGAGCTGATCGAGCGCTACGCCAACCCGTCGGTGATCGGCGAGAAGACGTTCGTGGCGATCAGCGAGCCGAGCGGCGGCTCGGACCCCGGCCGCGCGATTCGCAGCACCGCCAAGCGCGACGGAGACCACTACGTGCTGAACGGCAGCAAGACGTGGATCACCGGCGCTGAGGCCTCACGCTGGGGAGTCGTGTTCGCGCGCACCGGCGGTCCCGGGCGCTCGGGCATCTCGTGCTTCGTCGTGGAGACCGACTGGCCCGGCTTCACGATGCAGCCGATCCCCGTGATCCGCCCGCTCTCGCCGATGGAGCTGTTCTTCGAGGACGTGAAGATCCCGGCTGAGAACCTGCTGGGCGAGGAGGGCCGCGGCTTCGAGCTGGTCGAGGACTGGCTCGTGCACGGACGTGTGCCCTATGCGGCCGGGACGATTGGCGTAGCAACCGAGGCGCTGCGCATCGCCACCGAGTACGCCGCCGATCGTCACACCTTCGGTAAGCCGCTCGCCCAGCGCCAGGCGATCCAATGGATGCTGGCCGACTCGGAGATCGAGCTGCGCGCCGCGCGGCTGCTCACCTACCAGGCGGCATGGAAGGCCGACAAAGGCGAAGACTTCAAGGTCGACGCCTCGATCGCGAAGGTCTACGCGACCGAGACGGCCGGTCGCGTCGTGGATCGCGCGATCCAGGTGCTCGGCGGCATGGGTGTCGCCAAGGAGATGCCGCTGGAGCGCTGGTATCGCGAGATGCGCATCAAGCGCATCGGAGAGGGTCCCTCAGAGGTGCATCGGCTCGTGGTCGCGCGCTCGATGCTCGGCGCAGCGACACGGGAAAGCACCGCGTGAGCGTCGACTTCGAGCTGCAGGACGACGGCATCGCGCTGATCACGCTGAATCGCCCGGAGCGGCTGAACGCGATGGACGCCGACGCGTATCGCGCGCTCTCGGAGGCATGGATGCGCGTGCGCGACGACGACGAGATCCGCACCGCGGTGATCACCGGCGCTGGCGAGCGCGCGTTCTCCACCGGGGCGGACCTGAAGAGCTTCGTGACCAGCCCCGATGACCTGTCGGGCTTCTGGCAGACCCAGCGCGAGCAGTTGCTCAACCGGGGCCTCGAGGTCTATAAGCCGATCGTGGCCGCCGTCAACGGCTACTGCCTCGGCGGTGGCATGACGCTGCTGCTCGCCACCGACATCCGCGTCGCCGCCGAGCACGCAAGCTTCGGCTTGGCGGAGGTCAAGCGCGGGATCATCGCCGGCAACGGCGGGACCCAGCGCATCGCCTCCCAGCTTCCGCACGCGATCGCGATGGAGCTGCTGCTGACGGGCGACCAGATCGACGCGCAGACGGCGGCCCGCTGGGGCCTGGTCAATCGTGTGGTCTCGATGGAGGAGCTGCTTCCGACGGCGATGGACTACGCCAAACGCATCGCCGCGAACGCCCCGCTGGCGGTCCAGGCGACGAAGGAGCTGGCGCTGCGCTCGCGCGACGTCGACCTCGCCAGCGGCCTGCGCATGGAGCAGACGGTAAACCGGCTGCTGCAGTTCACGGCCGACGCGAAAGAGGGGCCTGCCGCCTTCGCCGAGCGACGCGAGCCACGCTTCGAGGGGCGTTGATGAGCGAGGGCCCGGCGCGCACCACACCGACACCGGCGCTCGAGGGCGTGGTCGTCCTCGACCTCGGACAGATCTACAACGGCCCTTACGCGACGCTGCTCTTGGCGCTGGGCGGCGCCCAGGTGATCAAGGTCGAGCCGCGCCAGGGCGAGAACCTCAGGGGCCGCACCCAGAGCGCCGGCGCGGGGGCGCCGTTCGTGATGCTGAACTCCAACAAGCGCGGCATCACGCTGAACCTGCGTGAGCCGCGCGGCGTGGAGCTGCTGCTCGAGCTCAGCGACAAAGCCGACGTGCTGGTGGAGAACTTCCGCCCAGGCGTGACAGATCGCCTGGGCATCGGCGCGGACGTCGTGCGCGCGCGCAACCCACGCCTGATCTACGCGTCCGGCTCCGGCTTCGGCAACTCAGGGCCCTACCGCGAGTTCGCGGCGATGGACCTGACGGTGCAGGCGATGGCCGGGATCATGAGCATCACCGGCTACCCCGACCAGCCGCCGGTCAAGGCGGGGCCCGCGCTGTGCGACTTCTTCGGCGGCATCCACCTCTACGGCGCGATCCTCACAGCCCTGTACGACCGCGAGCGCACCGGCGAGGGCCGCGAGGTCGAGGCGTCGATGTTCGAATCCGTCTACGCCTCGCTGATGTCCAGCCTCGGGCTGTTCTTCGGCAGCGGCGGAAACGTCCCGATGCGCACCGGAAACAGGCACGCGGGGCTCGCCGAAGCGCCGTACAACGTCTATCCGGCCTCGGACGGCTTCGTGGCGATCATCTGCGTGAGCGACTCTCACTGGGTCGGGCTCGCGAACCTGATCGGTCGTCCCGAGCTGGCCGAGCACCCCGACTACGCCACACGCCGCGCGCGCGCCGAACACATGGACGAGGTCGACGAGCTCGTGGGCGCGTTCACCTCGGGCCACGAGCGCGATCCGCTGTGCACGCTGCTGCGCGAGAACCGCGTTCCCTGCGCACCCGTGCGCGATCTCGGGGAAGTCGTCGACGATCCGCATCTGCGCGAGCGCGGCATGCTCCAGGAGATCGAGCACCCCGAATTCGGCAGCATCGTCGTGCCGCACAGCCCGCTGCGCTTCTCCGGTGAGGAGCGCATGCCGATCGAGCCGAGCCCCGGCCTCGGCCAGCACAACGAGGAGATCTTCTGCGGTCTGCTCGGGCTCGACCAGGACGAGTTCGAGGAGCTGCGCCGGACGGAGGTGATCTGAGCTTGAGTGGGGAGGCGGTGATCGCCGGCATCGGCCACACGGCCCACGGCAAGCTCCCCGGTCGCACGCCGCTCTCGATGACCGTCGAGGCGGTCGCGAAGGCGCTCGCGGACGCGCGCGTCGAGAAGGACGCCGTGGACGCGGTGTTCGTGAAGTACCCCACGTCCGGCTTCCAGAGCATGTTCGGTCAGAGCATCGCGGAGGCGCTCGGCCTGCAGCCGCGCATCGGCGGCGTGTGGGACCAGGGAGGCGCGAGCAACATCAGCATGATCTCCTTCGCGGCGATGGCGATCGAGGCTGGGCAGTGCGAGGTCGCGCTCGTCACGACCGCCGACAACCCCCGCACCGGGACGCGTCAGGCCTACGAGCGCGGCTGGGGCGATGACGCCGTCTACGGGTGGTTCGGCACTCCCGCGGGCTACGCGATGATCGCCCAGCGACACATGGCCGAGTACGGCACGAGTCACGACGCGCTGGGTGCGGTCGCGGTGGCCTGCCGCCGCCATGGCGCCGCCAACCCCGACGCACACCTGAAAGCGCCGCTCACGCTCGAGCAGTACCGCGACTCGCCTGCCGTGGTGGACCCGCTGCGACGCGACGACTGCTGTCTGATCTCCGATGGCGGTGCGGCCGTCGTCGTGATGAGCGCCGAGCGCGCCCGCGCCCTCGGTGTGCCGGCGCCGGTGCCAATTCTCGGCTTCGGCCAGGGTCAGACCTCATACGAGGTCGCGCTTCGCCCCAGCCTCACCGAGACGCCGGCCTCGATCTCCGCGCGCACGGCGTTCGCGATGGCCGGGATCACGCCCGCTGATGTGGACGTGGCCCAGCTGTATGACTGCTTCACGATCACTGTTCTGATCACGCTCGAGGACTACGGCTTCTGCCCCCGAGGCCAGAGCGGCGCGTTCGTGCGCAACGGGGCGATCGAGCTCGGCGGCGAGCTGCCGATCAACACCAGCGGCGGCCTGTTGTCCGAGACCGGCATGCCAGGCATGCAGCTCGTGATCGAGGGCGTGCGACAGATGCGCGGCGCCTCGCACTCGCAGGTGCCCGACGCAGAGGTCTGCGTGGTCGCAAACCAGGGGGGCGTGATGCACACACATTCCACGCTGGTGCTCGGACGATGAGCGACACGACGATAGACCTCCCGGAGCCCTCGCCGCTGCTCGCGGAGCAGCGTGCGGCACTGGCCGAGGGACGGTTGACGTTTCAGCGCTGCTCTGAGTGTGAGAACGCCTGGCTGCCGCCGCGCGATCGGTGTCCGCGCTGCCTGTCCGACGCCTGGGCGTGGGAGCAGGCGAGCGGCGGTGCGCGCGTGATCAGCTGGGTCGTCTACCGCCGCGCCTATCACCCGGCCTTTGCAGAGCGCGTTCCATACAACGTGGTCGTCGTGGAGCTCGACGAGGGTCCTCGCCTGATCTCCAACGTGCTCGGCGTAGACGGCGCGGAGGGGCTCGCGATCGACGCGCGCCTGACGCTGGTCGCCGAGCGCGAGGGCGGGATTCCCGTCTCGAGGTTTCGTCTCACCGACGGCGCGGACGCGACCGGCGAGTCGTGAGCGCCGCCGCGCGTCTGGACGGCCGCGCCGCACTGGTGACCGGCGCGGGACGCGGCATCGGCAGGCAGATCGCCCTGCGGCTCGCGGCGGAGGGGGCGAGGGTGGTCTTGACCGGGCGCTCCACGGACGCGCTGGCGAGCGTCGCCGAGGAGATCGAGCGGGCAGGCGGGCACGCGCTGGCGGTCCCCGGTGACGTGCGCGACGAGCAGTCCGTCGAGGAGCTGGTGAGCGTGGCACGCGAGCGGATCGGTCCGATCGAGCTGCTGGTCGCGAACAGCGGCATCGCCGGTCCCACGCGTGAGCTCTGGGAGCTGAGTCTCGAGGACTGGGAGGAGACCCTGCGGGTGAACCTCACGGGCGTCTTCCTCACGTGCCGCGCGGTGGCGCCGGAGATGCTGGAGCGTCGCTCGGGTGCGATCGTCGTGATCGGATCGGGCACCGGGAAGAATCCGCTGGCGGGACGCACTCCGTACGCGGCCAGCAAGGCCGGGCTGATCGGCCTCGTGCGCAGCCTCGCGTGGGAGCTCGGCCCGCACGGGGTTCGCGTGAACCTCGTCTCGCCCGGCGCGATCGGCGGTGAGCGCCTGGATGGCGTGATCGAGCGCCAGGCAGCGGCCACGGGACGCTCGCCCGAACAGGTGCGCGCGACGTTCGTCGAGGGATCGGCGCTGGGGCAGGTTGCGAGCGCTGAGGATGTCGCCGCTGCGGTGGCGTTCCTGCTGAGCGAGGACGCGCGCGCGATCACCGGCGAGGACCTCAACGTCTCGATGGGATGGGTGATGCACTGATGGGCTGGGTGTGATGGAGCGTTCCGCGCTGACCGTGCGCCCCGGAGACGCGACGCCGCTGGAGATGTTTGACCACACGGCGAGCCTGCTCGGCGAGCGTCCGCTGCTGCACAGCCACACCGCGCCGATCGGCGCCGAGCGGATGCTGGCGCTCAGCCACGAGCTCGCCTGCGGGCTGGCCGCGATGGGAATCGGGCGCGGCGAGCGCGTGGCGCTGTATCTCCAGAACGACCCGCAGTTCGTGCTGGCGATGCTCGCGATCTGGCGCATCGGGGCGATCGCGGTTCCATGCAACCCGATGCTGCGCGAGCGCGAGCTCGCCCACCACCTGGGTGACTGCGGTGCACGCGCCCTGATCGCGCTGGATGACCTCTACGAGAGCGTCGCCCGCCAAGCGCTGCCGGCGGCGGAGGACGTGGGCGTCGTGCTGCTCACCGGCGCCTGCGATCCCGCGGAGGAAAGCCCGATGCGCCCGCTCGCCGAGCTCCCCGCCGGCACGCACGACCTGATCGCGCTCGCCGAGGCGCATCGCGGGAGCCGGCTCGATGCGCCGCTCCCCGGACCGGACGACGTCGCCGTTCTGACCTACACCTCCGGGACGACCGGCCCCCCGAAGGGCGCGATGAACACCCACGGCAACATCGCCCACGCCTCGCGCGTCTACCGCGACTGGCTGGGGGTGGACGCGGACGACACGATCCTCGGCATCGCGCCGCTCTACCACGTGACCGGCCTCACCGGTCACATCGGCCTGGCTCTCGCCAGCGGTGCCTCGCTGATCCTCGCCCACCGCTTCGATCCAGTGGCGGCGGCGAGCCTCGCAGAGCACCACCGCGCCAGCGTCGTGATCGCGGCGATCACGGCCTACGTGGCGATCGCCAACGACGAGCGCGCGCGAGCGCACGACGTGAGCTCGCTGCGTCGCGCCTACAGCGGCGGCGCGCCCACGCCGCCAAGTCTCGTGGCGGACCTCGCCGAGCGTCTGGGAATCGCGATCAAGCCCGTGTACGGCCTCACGGAGACCACCGGGCCGACCAACCTAGGGCCCCCCGACCTCAATGCCCCGGTGGACCCCGGCTCCGGGGCGCTCGCCGTCGGTCTGGCAGTGCCGCAGACGCGGGTGCGGATCCTCGCCGAGGACGGGACGGAGCTCGGGGCAGGCGAGGCCGGCGAGGTCGCGATCAGCGGGCCACAGGTCGTGCCCGGCTACTGGGGCGATCCTGAGGAGGCGCGCGGGGCGATCAGCGACGGTGAGCTGCGCACCGGCGACATCGGCGTGCTCGACGAGGATGGGTGGCTGTACCTGGTGGACCGCCGCAAGGACATGATCGTCGCGTCCGGCTTCAAGGTCTGGCCGCGTGAGGTCGAGGACGTGCTCTACGAGCACGACGCGGTCCGCGAGGCGGCCGTGATCGGCGTCGCCGACGACTACCGCGGCGAGACCGTCTGGGCGTACGTGAGCCTCAAGCCCGGGCTCGTGGTCGAGCCCAGCGAGCTCGTCGCGCACTGCCGCGCCCGCCTGGCCGCGTACAAGTACCCGCGCGTGGTGCACGTGCTCGACGAGCTGCCGAAGACGCCCAGCGGCAAGATCCTGCGCAGGGAGCTGCGCGAGCGCGATGACTGAGCCCGTGGTTCCCCACGGCGCCCTGGAGGGCCTGCGCATCGTCGAGTTCGCCCACGTCGTCGCCGGGCCGCTGGCGGGCGGGCTGATGGCGGACCTCGGCGCCGACGTGATCCACGTGGAGCCGCCGGGCAGCGGCGACACCGCGCGTGGGATGGGTCCGGCACGCGACGGCGTGCACCTCTGGTGGAAGGTCTCCGGGCGCAACAAGCGCTCGGTGACGATCGACCTTCGTCGCCCCGAGGGCCAGGAGCTCGCCCGCGAGTTGGTGGCCGGTGCGGACGTCGCGATCGCGAGCCTGCGCGCGGACACGCTCGAGCGCTGGGGACTCGACTGGGAGGCGCTGCACGCCGTCAACCGAACGCTCGTGATGCTGCAGATCTCAGGCTACGGCGCGCGCTCCTCGATGCGCTCGGCGCCCGGGCTGGGGAAGGTCGGCGAGGCGCGCAGTGGCGTCGTCAACCTCACCGGGTTCCCGGACACGCCGCCCGTGCACACCGGCTTCTCCCATGGCGACGCGGTCACCGGCCTGATGGGCGCGTTCGCCGTGATGAGCGCGATGTATCGGCGCGCGAACGACCCGGAGTTCGACGGGGAGTGGATCGACCTCGCCCTGTTCGAGTCGCTCTTCCGGGTGATCGAGTGGCAGGTGATCGTCCACGATCAGCTGGGGATGGTCCCCGAGCGGATGGGCAACCGTCTGGCGATCGCGCCCGCGGCGGTCGTCAACACCTACCAGAGCTCCGAGGGGGAGTGGATCACGATCACCTCCGCCACGCGGCGTTCCGTGGTGAACGTGATCGAGCTCGTCGGCCTGACCGAGGAGCGGCTCCAGGAGCTGGAGTCACAGCGAGCGCAGAGCGACCTGCTCGACGAGGCGTTGCGCAGGTGGGTTTCTGAGCGCGCCACCGAGCAGGCGCTGGACGAGCTCGCCGCCGCGGAGGTCGTGGCTTCGCGCATCTTCTCCGTGCGCGACATCGTCAACGATCCGATCTACCGGGAGCTCGGCGACCTGATCTCCGTCGAGGACCCCGAGTTGGGGCCGGTGCAGATGCAGGGCGTGATCCCCCGGCTGCTCAACCACGCGGGCGCTGTGTGGCGCACGGGCGCAGCCCTCGGCGAGGACAACGAGAGCGTGCTCGGTCGCTGGCTCGGCATGCAGCCGAAGGCCGTCGAGGAGCTTCGCCGCGACGGCGTGATCGGTCCCGTGCCCGCCGCTGCCGAGCGACGGGAGTCCGTGGGCAGGGCGCAGTGAGGCCCCTCAGTCGCGCTCAGACATTTCTCATCTGAACGCGGAGCCGCCCAGCAGCTCGGCGATCGTCTCGCGCAGCAGCCAGCGCAGGTCGCGTTCGGTCAGGAAGTCGCACTCGTAGAGATACTCGAGCGACTCCGCGTAGCTGCAGCTGTGGCGAACCACGGGATGATTGGAACCCCAGATCAGGCGGTGGCTCCCAAACCTGTCCACGGCATCGGCGAGATGCTCGTGCACGTCTCGGAAGGGGAACGGCTCGGCGCTCACCTCCACGAGCCCTGAGACCTTGACGCGTACGCGCTCGAACGCCGCGAACTCCTCCAGCAGTGCCAGGCCGGCGAGGGGGTCCGTGCAGCCCGGATACACCCCCAGCCCGAGGTGGTCGAGGATCAGACGCAGGCGAGGGTGACGCTCGAGCACGCGCACCGCCTCGAGGAGGTTGTCGGGGGCGAACAGCGCCACGGGCACGTCGAGTCGCTCGCATGCGCTCCAGAACGGCTCCAGCCCGAGCAGCGCGCCGCTCGCGGCCGCCGAGCTGCCGAAGAACGTCAGACGTACGCCCACCGCCCGCGGCTCGGCCATCCAGGTGCGCAGCCGAGCCTCCGGCTCGGGGGCGCCGGCGTCGAACCGGCCGAATACGCACAGTCGCCGGCGGTGTCTCGCAGCTGCGCGGAGCCCGTAGGTGTTGTCCCATCCCTCCGGGCTCGGCGTCACCTGCACCGCGCGATCGACGCCGGCGGCGTCCATCGTCGCCAGCAGCGCCTCCACCGGGTAGGCCTCTCTCCACGGCATCGGCCGCTCTGGACGCGCTCGTTCCCAGACGTGTGTGTGCGCGTCGATGATCTGGGTGGGTCGCGATCGCACCGGTTCGCTCATGGCTGTGCGCTCGTCCCCTGCCGGATCTCGCGGTGCGCGCTTGCCTGCCCTGCGAAGCCTGGTAGGAGCTGTATCGCGGACGCGTCCAACGCCGCCACAGTGGCGCATCCCAGCAGTGCCATCGTCTGGTCGATCTCCGTGCGGAAGATCTCCAGCACGTGGCGCACCCCGGCCTGTCCGCCGACGGCGAGCCCGTATAGATACGGACGCCCGATCAGGCAGGCCCGCGCACCGAGGGCGAGCGCCTTGACTACGTCCGTG
>DATBZG010000162.1:0-6653 GCA_036513335.1 Solirubrobacteraceae bacterium
CGGTGCGGGCTGGAAATCCCCTACGTCTACGGGAACGTCACTGCCCCTGGAGGCTCCGTTTCCTGAGAAGCCTCCACTGCCGGAGCCCTCTTCACGCGAGCCCAGGAACTGCACCGAGTCGGCAATGATATCGATTGCCTGGCGCTTTGTCCCATCCTGCGCCTCCCACTCCCGCCAATCGAGGCGCCCGTCGAGCGCCACCGGCCGTCCCTTGGATAGGTAGCGCGCAGCGTTCTCACCCTGTGGGCCCCACACCTTGACGTTGAAGTAGTTGGGCTTGTCGACCCATTCGCCACTGCTCTGGTCCTTACGGCGGCCGTTACAGGCCACCCGAAGCTCGCACACGGACGTCCCGCTGGGGAGCGAACGCAGCTCGGGATCGGCGGTTAGGTTGCCGGTCAGTACGACCCGGTTGATGTTGGTGCCAGCCATGGGCTCAATTCCTTTCAGCTTGTTGCTCGGTAGTCGTGGGCCCACACATCTGTCGGCCCGTAAGCTCGACTCCCGAGTCTAGAGCGGCCTGCGGGCGCGACTCTCGCGCAGACGGTCTGGGCGGGCGCTGATCCCGCTTATTGCGAAGATCGCTTTGCCCGAGGGGAGGTGCGGAACACCTCATCCCAGTAGGGCGCGCTGATCCCGAAGCCGCGGGTGTGGTCCTGGAAGTGGTGGCGCATGTGCCGCTCGCGCAGCATCCGCCCGAGCGGGCCGCGCGGGCGGAAGTGGTGCAGGTAGTAGTGCGTGAGGTCATACGCGAGGTAGCCTGCGAAGAACCCCGCGCCGATCGCCGGCGCGTAGCGCGAGCCGAAGATCAGGTAGAGGATCCCGAACACGACCGCGCCCAGGGGAACGCTCACCGCCGGTGGCATCACCAGGCGCAGCGGGTCGTTCGGGTGGTCGTGGTGGATGCCGTGGATGATCCAGTGCAGGCGCGCCCCGAGCCCGTCCACTGGCTCGAAGTGGAACACCAGCCTGTGCAGCCAGTACTCGAACAGCGTCCAGAGCGCGTACCCGCCCACGGTCAGTCCGACAGCCACGAGCACGCTCAGCCCTGACAGCGCCCACGCGAACAGGGCCACGATCGCAGGCAGGAAGATCAGCACCGGCACAGCCGGGTGAACCCGCGAGAGGGCGTCGAGCACGCGCGACTCGAACATCGGCGGAGACGCACGCAGCACGTCGCTCCTGGTCGTGGAGCGGTCCGTCATGTCCTCAGCCTCAGCCCAGCTCATGGGCCGATGTTATTACGCTCGCAGCGAATACATAAGCGACCGCGCGGCGTCTAGGAAAGCGGAAAACGGCTAGGCCGGCTCGCCGAGCGCAACCTCGACCTGCTCGACCGGAGCGTCCGGTGGGGTCTCGGTCTCGGTGGGCCGCGATACGGCCGCGGAGGAACGCATGTCGGGCGCGTCAGGCACGCCCGGCGCGAGCTTGATGATGCGGAAGCGAAGCACGCCGTCGGTGATCCGCAGCGTGCGGTCCAGGCCATCGAGCAGCTCGGTCGTGCCTGCGTGGAACTGCAGCAGGTGGTACTCGGCGTTCGCTTTTTTCTCGATCGGATAGCTCAACGCTCGCTCGCCCCAGTCGTCGTTGCGCAGCAGCTCGCCCTGAGCCTCGATCGCGGAACGAACGTCGGTGAGGATCTTCGCCCGCGCGTCGTCCTCAGCTTGTGTGTCCAGCATCAGCACGAGATCGTATGTGGGCGCGGGCAAGGTCATCTGCGTCGGTCGCAAAGAGTAGCGCGTTGTGAGCGACGGTCCCGCGGCGCGGCCGCGTCAGTGCGAGCGGGCCTTCGCGCGGATGTCCGCCAGCTGCTCGTCGATCCAGTCGCCGGGATCGCGTTGCGTGACGATCTGCACGAGCCCCTGTGCGCGTCGGTGGCGCTCCCCCGGGTCCATCGTCAGCGCGGCATAGATCGAGTCGGAGAGCTCCTGGATGTCGAACGGGTTGACCGACAGCGCGTACTCGCCGAGCTCCTCGTGGGCGCCCGTGTTCTCCGAGAGGATCGAGACGCCCTCGCGCTCGTTGACGATCGGTCCCTCCTTGGCGACGAGGTTCATTCCGTCGAACATCGCGTTGACGAGCAGCACGTCGTAGTGCTTGTAGGCGGCCATCGCCTCCTCGAGGTCGTCGCGCAGCTTCAGCTGGATCGGCATCCAGTCCGGCGTGCCGTGGCGGTGGTTGACGACGGCCACGAGCGCCTCGATGCGCTCGAGGTACTCGGCGTACTGGGGCACGTCCGTTCGCGAGGGCATCAGCTGCGCCATGAAGGTGACGCGCTCGGTGAACTCCGGATGCTGCTCCAGGAACAGGTCGAACGCGGAGAAGCCGCGCAGCACGTTCTTGCTCAGGTCCGCACGATCGACTCTCAGGATCAGGTAGTCGCGCCGACGGCGCAGCAGCTCCTCCTCGAACTCCCTGACACGCGCGCTCTGGGCGATCTGCCGCGTCGCCTGGTGGTCGATCGGCAGCGGGTATGCCCTGACCCACACCTCGCGCTCACCGAAGCGCACGACGCCGCCCTCGAAGTCGACGTCCAGCTCCATCAGGTCGTGGCAGCACTGCAGGAAGTTGTGCCGGTAGGAGCGGGTGTGAAAGCCGATGATGTCGTTCGCGAGAAGGCCCTTGTAGATCTCCTCGCGGATCCGCGTCGGCAGTACCCGCCAAGCGTCCGGCTGCGTCCACGGAATGTGGATGAAGTGGTGCAGGAACACGTCCGGACGCGCACGGCGGACGAGGTCCGGCAGCGTGTACAGGTGGTAGTCGTGGACCATCACCACCGGCTCCTGCGCGCCCTCCAGCTGCTCGACGACCGCCCGCGCGAGGTCTTCGTTGACGACGTTGTAGCCGAACTCGAAAGCTTCGACCTCCTCGCGGCGGATGTCCGGCGCGTTGGAGAGGTCCCACAGGTAGTGCTGGATGAACCACAGCATCGGGTTCGCGAACACGTTGTAGAAGCGGTCGTAGGCGTCCGGATCGCTGACCACCAGTCGCACCTGGTATTCGCCGCCGCCGGGCGAGCGCACGGGGAACGCACGGCCGTCGTGCTCGCGCGAGACCTCCGCGTCGTAGTCGCTCATCGCTGAGGCGATCCAGATCGCGTCGCGATAGGAGGCGAGGCCCGTCAGCGCTGTGACCAGCCCCCCGGAGCCGCGTTGGACCTCCCCGTGAGCCTGGAAGGTGACCGGCCCACGATTGCTCACCAGCACCAGCGGAGCCCGCTGTGCCGGCTCCCCGGTCATGCCTCAGCTAGCTCGTTGAAGATCCGCAGATAGTCGCGCAGGTAGCGCGGCGTGAGGAAGTGGCCGCGCACGTGCTCCTTGCCGCGCCGGCCCAGCGTGCGTCCGAGCTCGGGGTCGCGCAGGAACTCGAGCGTGCGCTCGGCGCACTGCTCGGGGCTCGAGACCAGGAAGCCGGTGACGCCGTCCTCGATCTGCAGCGGGATCCCGCCGACGTTGCCGCCCACGAATGGGCGCGCCTTCCAGATCGCCTCGGAGACCGTCAGTCCGAAGCCCTCGCGGGTGGACTTCTGGATCAGCACGTCGGCGTGCGACTGGAACGCGTTGACCTCGATCGCCCCGACGTTGTTGAAGTTGTTCAGGATGTGGATGTCCGCGTCGCCGTCCGCGTGCGCGACGGTGGCGTTGAAGTAGTCCCAGCCCTCCGGGTCGTCGCTGGCCATCGAGCCCACCAGCGCCAGCTGCACGTCCGGCATCGACTCCTTGACCTGGTGGTAGGCGTCGATCACCCCCAGCGGGTCCTTCCAGGGGTCAAAGCGGGACACCTGGCAGATCAGCGGCCGGTCGACGTCGATGCCGAACTGCGCACACACGAACGCCCCGTCTTCGGGCGAGAGCGCCATGTTCTTGGGCGTCAGCGGGTCGATCGCCGGAGGCACGACGTTCACGTGCCCCTTCATCCCCTCGGGCACGTAGGCCTGCATGTGGAACAGCGACTGCGGATACTCCTGGATGTAGGGCAGCAGCTGGCGGATCGTGTCCGGGTTGGGCGTGGAGACGTCGATGTGACAGCGCCATACCCAGCCCTTGGCCTTCTCGGGGACCAGCTGGCAAAGTGCCGCTGGCTGCGGGTCGTGGACGAGGCACACATCCCAGCCGCCGGTGAGCTCGGCAGCGTTCATCTCGTTGTAGCGAAGCCACGTCGCCCACTGCTCCTCGTCGAGGTCCTGCGGAGCGCCCTGAAGCGCGTTGTGCATGAGCTTGGTCGCGTTGAAGAACTCTTCGCGCCCGTAGATGACCTGCCACTCGCAGTCCAGGCCGACGTCGCGCATCAAGGGCACGAGCGTGTAGAGGATCTCTGAGACGCCGCCGCCGAAGGCGGTCGCGGAGATGTGCACGACACGCTTGCCCTGCAGCGGCTCGGCGAGCTCGCGGATTTCCGCGATCAGCTCCCGCCCGCAGATGTGCGTGTAGTCGGAGAGTGTCTTATGGGCAACGGCTACTGGCTGGAGCACGCGGCGGCACGATACCTAAACCGGCGCCCAGACCCGCGCCAATGGGCGCTGCGGCGCGCTTTCGGGGTGTGCGATCCGGTGAGCGCACGCGGAGCCGACCCGCTGGTTATGGTCTATGCATGCTGAACGGGCGCCTGTACCGAGCGGCCTTCCTGCCGTTCCTGTTCGCACTCGCGATCGCCGCCTTCTCGCTCGGGACGCGACCGGGGGCGCTCAGCTCCAGCCTCGCCCCCGACGCGTTCGAAGGCGCGCCAGCGTTCGCGGAACTGAAGTCGATCGCTGCCCGTTTCCCTCACCGCACCCCCGGCAGCCGCGGCGATCAGCAGCTGGCGCAGCACGTCGCGAGCACCCTCAAAGGGCTGGGCGGCTCGCGCGGCGGCGGCTTCTCCGTGCACACCTATCGCTTCGAGGCCCAGACGATCGACGGCGAAAGATCGTTGACGAACGTCGTCGCGCAGCGCGCCGGGTCCACGAGTGAGGCGCCGATCCTGATCCTCGCCCACCGCGATGCCGCTGGGCGTGGCGCGCGGGCGGAGCTCTCCGGCACGGCCGCGCTGCTCGAGCTGGCACGCGTGTTCGCCACACGTGAGACCAAGCGCACGATCGTGATCGCGTCCACCAGCGGCGGCAGCGGCGGCAATGCCGGCGCGCAACAGCTCTCCGCTGAGCTGCATGAGCCATTCGACGCGGCGATCGCGATCGGTGATGTGGCAGGCACGCGCATGCGCCGCCCCTTCGTGGTGCCCTTCTCGGACGGGCTCGGCTCCGCTCCGCTGCAGCTGCAGCGGACGGTGGACGAAGCGATCGGCCAGGAGGCAGGTGTCAGCGCCGGCGCCCCGAGCATCGGGGCCCAGCTCTCCCACCTCGTCTTTCCGATGGCCCTCGGCGAACAGGGGGTGCTGAACGCCGCCGGCGTTCCGGCCGTCCTCGTCCAGGTGTCCGGTGAACGTGGCCCCGCGGCCGGCGAGGGTGTGAGCATGGAGCGCCTCGAAGGCTTCGGGCGCGCTTTGCTCAGTGCGGTCGATGCGCTGGACAGCTCACCCAGCGTCTCCCCGTCGATGCAGACGGGACTCGTGCTCTCGCACAAGACGCTGCCGATGTGGGTCCTGCGACTGCTGGTGATCACGTTTCTGCTGCCGCCGCTCGTTGCCGGCGTGGATGGGTTGGCCCGCGCCCGGCGCCGGCGCCTGCCGGTCGGGCGCTGGGTCCTGTGGACGCTCAGCTGCGCGCTTCCGTTCTTCAGCTGTGCGCTGCTCGCGTGGGTGCTCGGCGCGCTTGGCGTGCTCGGCGAGGCTCCTTCGGGGCCAGTGCCACCGGCGGCGCTCACGCTAGACGGCACGGCGATCACTGCACTCGTGGCCGTGGCTCTGACGTTCGCGCTGGCATGGCTGCTGTGGGGCGCGCTCGTGCGGCGCCTGCGCTGGGGAGGACCGCCTGCGCCGGAGGTGGCGGGGCTGTCGCTCGTGCTGGTGGCGATCCCGCTCGCCTTGATCGCCTGGTTGGGCGACCCGTTGACGGCGCTTCTCGCGATCCCCGCCTTGCACCTTTGGCTGTTGATCGCCTCGCCGGAGACGATCGCTCTCGGCGAACGCACGCGTCGCCTGGCCCTTCTCGGGTTGGTGGCGATCGGCGTGCTTCCGCTCGCGTTGCTGATCCTCTCCTACGCCAGTCAGCTCGGCCTCGGCGGCGGCGAGGTGGCGTGGACAGGGCTGTTGTTGCTTGCTGGCGGATACGTAGGCTTCTGGGCCGGGCTACTTTGGAGCGTTGCATTCGGATGCATTGCCGCCGCGACGATCCTCGCTGTCAGGGCCGCGCCGGACGTGCCCGTCGCGCAGAGCGGCACGCCGATCGAGGTCACGATTCGCGGGCCCATGAGCTACGCCGGGCCGGGATCGCTTGGTGGTACGGAGTCCGCTCTGCGACTATAGGGAGGCCGGTGTCAGAGCTTAGATTCACTCCAGCGCCCGCCGCAGGCATGCGTGGCCGGGATCGACGTCGTCCGACCGCGGCGCGCGCGATGCGCTTCGGCGCGGTGACGCTAATCGTCCTCGGGGTCCTGGCGCTCGTGGACGCGGTCGTCACGCTCGTCTGGCAGGAGCCGATCACGGCGCTGTACGCCCTGCTGGAGCAGGACCATCTGAGCGGTGAGCTGCGCAGCGTCGAACACGCCGCGCCGACGCCG
>DATBZG010000163.1:0-9082 GCA_036513335.1 Solirubrobacteraceae bacterium
GCAGGAGCGCATCACGACGGCCATCGCGGGAGCCGAAGGCCGATTGGCAGCTATCGCTGCTGACTTCCACGCGGCCGAGACGAATCTGTACCGTGCCCTGACCCGAGCGGGCGACTGCCAAGCGGCCTACCGCGAAGCCTCAGACCGCATGCGGCGGCAGTTCAACCTGGCGTTCTTCAAGCGATTGATCGTTGATGAGGACGGCGGCGTCTCGGGCGAGCTGGCCGAGCCGTTCGACGTGATTCTCGGCGAGGAGCTGCGACGCGCAGCCATCGCCCGAGAGGCCGAGACGCTGGAGGATGCAGTCGATCAGGCAGAGCGCGAAAAGGCATGGGGCCTGGACGAGGATCAGGAATCGCGATGGGCGGGGACTCCAGCCGCCGCCCCTGATTGGAGCGACGGTTGGAGTCCGAACAAATTGGTGCGCTCGAGTGGACTCGAACCACCACGGGCCGTAAAGCCCACAAGGCCCTCAACCTTGCGCGTCTACCAATTCCGCCACGAGCGCAGAGGCGCGGAGTATAGCCCGGCGGTCCCGGCTCTCTCCGGGCGCATCCCCGGCGTCCAGTGTTGCATCCGTCCACGCTCGCCGCTACAGTGCGAACACATGTTCGTCACACGCGCCAATCCACCCGGACAGGGAGGCAATCAGACATGGATCTGACGAAGCGCCAGCAGGAGATCTTCGACTTCATCCGCAAGTACTCGGCCAAGTACGGCTACCCGCCGACCGTGCGCGACATCGGCAAAGCAGTCGGCTTGGCGTCGTCCTCAACGGTTCACGCGCACCTGGCGAACCTGGAGAAGATCGGTCTTCTGCGCCGCGACCCGTCCAAGCCGCGCGCGATCGAGCTGCTCGACCGCGCGGTCGGCAGCGCCGTCGACAGCGTCCGTGGAATCGTTCGAGCGGAGGGTCTGCCGCTGCTGGGCTCGGTTGCCGCGGGCCAGCCGATGCTGGCGGAGGAGAACATCGAGGAGTACGTATCGGTGCCGGAGCTTGCGGGCGGGGAGGACGGCGAGTACGTCCTGCGGATCCGCGGCGACTCGATGAAGGAAGCGGGCATCCTCGAAGGTGACTATGTGGTGGTGCATCCGCAGGACACGGCCACCGACGGCGACGTGGTGGTCGCGCTGCTCGGAGAGGAGGCGACCGTCAAGCGCTTCTTCCGCGAACCCGACCACATCCGCCTCCAGCCCGAGAACGACACGATGGAGCCGATCCGCAGCAAAGAGGTCAAGGTGCTCGGTCGCGTCGTGGGCCTACTGAGGAGGGTCTGAGCGGCCGAGATCTTAGGCGGAAGTCACGCGAAGACCGCGCCTCGCGAATCGCAGGCCTTCACAAGTGCCCCTCGGCACGCTAGCTTTGCCTGGCAGGTCAGGCAGCCGCGGAGGCATTCGCCTTCGAGGAAAGTCCGGACATCAAAGGGCAAGGTGGTCGAGATATCGACCCGGGGAAACCCGCGGGAAAGTGCCACAGAAACAAACCGCCTACGTCCGCCGTCCCACGTGAACGGCGGGCCGGCAAGGGTGAAATGGTGCGGTAAGAGCGCACCAGCGTCGCGGTGACGCGACGGCTGGGCAAACCCCACCCGATGCAAGGCCAAACAGGACCGTTTGCAGGTACCCGCCGAGGTCCAGGTAGGCCGCTCAGATGGATGGCTGCTCAACGACAGAATCCGGCTTATCGACCTGCTAAGGAAAAGCCCCGCTCCGGCGGGGTTTTTCTATGGCCTCTCGCAAGGCCAGTCGTCCTCGATGGGACGGGAGCCCGCGCCCGGCGCCCTGGCGGCGACGGTCAGCTTGAGTTACAGTCTCTGATGCGCCTTCCGGCCGCCGACGCGGTGCGGGCGATGTGGCAGTTGCTCGTTCGCGGTGGCTGGGGGGCGCCAGGCAGCGGCTTACAGATCGGCCGGTCGCGCTGCGGCGAGGCGCTGGACGCAGAGCCCGAGGCCTCCTGTCACCCGTCGAGGGCAGGTGGGCGTAGCGGTGTGCGCACCGGCGCGTGAGGGACTTTCACCTCCAAGCGAGACGGAGCTCGTCACATCCGCCACATTGACCGTACGGAGAAGGGACTACGAGCGACAGAGTGTCATTAATGCATCAAGGGGGCGAGAGTTAATCCACTCCCCCACTTGGGGGAGCGGGTCATGCCGTTGGGGTTTGGCTGCTCGGCCAGTGCTTTGGCGCAGGAGGTCAAAGGCCAGTTGTTCGATCTTGGCCATTGGGCCATACCGACGCAAGAGAGGCTGCGTATCTTGCGGTGTGTACTGCCACATCGCCTATAAGGGGGTCAAACCCGCCATGAGTACCGCCACGACCGCGACCGATCCATCGGGGGGTGCGGAGACCTCCTCGGCTCCTCGCCTCAGGCCGCACGCACTCGGATTCCCACCGCTGCTCGCACAGTCGGTGGCGCTTATTTCACCAACGATGACCGCAGTGCTCATCATCGCGCTGGCATTTGGTGACTCCGGCCAGGCAACCTGGGCGGCCTATCTGTTCGGCACGGTCATGTTGCTGTTCGTTGTGCTCGGTCTCAATCAATTCGCCCGTCGCTCGTCGACTGCAGGTTCGATGTACGCGTACACCGCCCGGGGTCTTGGCCCGTCTGCCGGCGTGCTCTCCGGGTGGTCGCTCGTGTGGTCGTATTGGGGTATCGCGACGGCGGGGTTGGCCGGCTTCGCGATCTTCGCCCAGGAATTTCTGTCAGGCATTGGTGTTCACACCACCGTCAGCCCGTACATCTTCTTCCTGATCAGCGGCTTCACATGTCTGACAATCGCCTGGAAGGACATCCGGGTCTCCTCGCTGCTGACGCTCGCTCTCGAGGCGATCTCCGTGACGATCATCCTGGCGCTGGCGGGGGTCGTGTTCTTCCGTCACGGGGTCTCTGTGGACACAGAACAGCTGCAGTTGAAGGGCGCGAGCTTGAAAGGTATGGACTTCGCGATCGTGATCTGCATATTCAGCCTGGTCGGGTTCGAGAGCGCGACGACGCTGGGCGGCGAGGCGAAGCAGCCGCTGCGCAACGTGCCGCGGGCGGTCATCTGGAGCCTGCTGATAACAGGCGCGTTCATGGTTTTCATGAGCTACATCGAGGTGTTCGCGACCCACGAGATGGGCAAGTCGCTGAGTTCCTTCAGCACCCCGTTGACGGCGATCTCGCAGGCCTACGGCGTCAGCTTCTTCAAGGTGCCCGTTGCGCTCGGCGCGATGGTGAGCTTCTTCTCGCTGTCGCTTTCGTGCCTGAATGCCGGCGCGCGGATCATCTTCCCGCTCGCCGGACACGGGTTCCTGCCGAAGCACGCGCACGCAGTTCACGCTAAGAACATGACGCCGCACATCGCGCTCGCCGGCTATGGAGCCGCGATCCTCACCGTCGCAATCGTGCTCAACGCCACCGGCACGAGCGCGCTGACGTTGTTCGGCGACGCCGGAACGATGGCGGCGTTCGGCTTTCTGTTCGCCTACTACATGATCACTGTCGCTGCGCCCTTCTACCTGCGAAAGCTGGGTGAGCTCCGCCAGCGCAATGTGCTGATCGCCGTGCTCGCGTTCGTGTGCCTGATGGTGCCGACCGTGGGCAGCTTCTACCCGGCGCCACCGTCACCGGTCAACCTGTTCCCCTACATCTTCCTCGGCTACATGCTGCTGGGAGGGGCGCGTCTCTACTGGATGCATCGCGTCCAGCCTGGGGCGCTTCCGGGGATCCAGAGCGATCTCGAACGCGCCTTGGACGCCTCCGCGCATGAGATCGCGATAAGCGAGGAGGAACACCGCGAGCACCACATCCACGCACCGGGACCGATCTTCAGCCCGGAGCCTGGCGCCGGTGCGCCGGCGGGGATCGGCATGGTCTCAGCGTCGGCGATGCGGCAGAACGAGTGAGAGGCGCGCAGCTTCCAGGGGGCGGTACAGTCGGGCGGCGGATCCAGGAGGCCGGGTCCGCCGCCGCATTGCTGGTGAGCATCCGGGGGTGAAGCAGCGCAACATGAGTGCGATCAAGGTCACCGGTCTCCACACATATCCGTTCAAGTCGTGTGCCGGCTTGTCCCTGGAGGAAGCACGTCTAACTCCCAGCGGCTTCGAGCATGACCGAGAATTCATGGTGGTCGATGACGACGGTGATTTCGTGTCGCAACGCAAGGTGCCCGAGCTTGCGCTCGTCGTCCCAATGATGGCCGATAGTTCTGTCACGCTCGCAGCACCAGGAATGGAGAGGGTCGACATCCCGTTTCACATCGAGCGGGACGACGAGAAGTTGGTTATCGCCACGGTGCACGAAAAGCCGGTCGCCGGGCAGGTCGTCAGCGAGGAGCTCAACGATTGGTTCACGACCTTCCTGCCGAGGTACAAGCAGAACAACCGCTTCCGCTTGCTCCACGTTCGCGATGATCGGCCCCGGTATGTCTCCGAGCGCTATCGGCGCTCAGATGCATCCAACCGCGTCGGGTTTGCCGATGGTCATCCCATCCTGCTGGCCGCCGAGTCGTCGCTCGCGCGGCTGAATGCGGAGATGGATGACGCGGTGCCGATGAACCGCTTCCGCCCGAACATCGTTATCAACGGCGAGGGCCTGCCGGCCTACGACGAGGACTTCTGGACACGGATACGCGTGGGCGACGTGGACGCCTTCGTCGTGAAGGCCTGCGACAGGTGTGTCGTCCCGGACGTCGATCAGGACACGGCGATCACGGGCAAGGCCGTGCGGAGGGCGCTCACGACTCGCAGGGGAGTCAATGCCCATGACGACTCGAACACGGGGGTCTTCTTCGCCCAGAACCTGAACCACGTCTACCGCCCGGGGCTGCGGGTCAGGCTGGGCGACCGTGTGCAGGTGTTGGAGCGAAGCACCGAGGCCAACGTCGTGCTGCGCACCGGCTACGCGCTCGTCTGAGCTGGGCGGCTGCGCGAACGTCTAGGGGTGCAGCAGCTGACGCGCGCTGTCGACGAGCGTGCCGCTCTGTTTGAGCTCGGCGAGCGCTGCCTCCATCGCGTCGAGCTCGCAGTCGACCTTCGCCGGCCACGGCTTCGGCGGATGGTCGTCGAGCGTCTTCAGCCCGTTGCCGGTGATGATCGCCACGACCGTCTCGTCGGGCCCGAAGCGCCCGGAGGCGGCGAGTTTCTCCAGCACGGCGATCGTGGTTCCGCCCGCAGGCTCGGTCAGTAGCCCCTCGGTTGCGGCGAGGAGGTCGATGCCGGCGAAGATCTCCGGGTCGCTCGCGAAGCCGCCGGTGCCCCCGCGTTTGAGCACCGCGTCAATCACCAGGTAGCCGTCCCCGGGGTTGCCGATCGCCAGCGAGTGGGCCGCCGTCTCGGGCGTGACCGCACGGATCTCTGCCTCCTCGGAGGCGATCGCGGTGGCGATCGGGTTGCAGCCGCTGGGTTGGGCGATGTGGATGCGTGTGGAGTCCGTCTCGGCAAGCTCGAGCAGCTGCAGCTCTACAAGGCCCTTGTGCAGGCGCGAGGAGAGCGTGCCGCCGGCGGCGGCGGTGATGATGTGATCGGGCGCCTGCCAGTCGAGCTGCTCGACGATCTCAAACGACGCGGTCTTGGCACCCTCGGCGTAGAACGGCCGCAGGGTGATGTTGGCGAAGTCCATGCCGGTGGCTTCCGCGAGTTCGCGGCAGCGCTTGTTGGCTTCGTCGTAGTTGCCCTCCACCTGGCAGACCTTGGCGCCGAGCGCCATGCACGCGCGCGCCTTGGTTTCCTCGAGGCGGTTGGGATAGAAGACGTACGCGTCGACTCCAGCCTTGGCGGCGAGCGAGGCGACCGCCGTGCCGACGTTTCCAGTGGAGACGCACCCGATCTCGGTGCCACCACGCTCCAGCAGGCGCGCCACGGACATCGAGACGACGCGGTCCTTGTAGGAGAGACTGGGGCGGTTGCTGGAGTCGTCCTTGAGGTAGAGGTTCGCGATCCCCAGCTCGGCTCCGAGGCGGTCGGCCCGGATCAGCGGCGTGTACCCGGAGTGCTGTCCGACGCGCGCCTGCGCGTGTGCGTCGACGATCGGCAGGAGCTCCTCGAAGTGCCAGATGTTCTGCGGGCGCTCGGAGCTGGGCACGTCGCGGAAGTACTGCGCGGCGTGCTCGTAGTCGTAAACAACGTCGAGCCCCTTGTTGCAGTCGGGGCACGCGAAGATCGATTCCTCGAGCGGGTAGCTGTTGTCGCAGCGATGGCAGACGAGCGCGGTGGCGCAAGAGCGCGTCCGCTGTCTGGAGGCCTGCGCGGTACTCGGTGCGGGCTGGATGCTCATGCGGATACGACCAACGATACGCCCGGCCACGGCGTCTGCGCGGCGTGGTCGCCTGCCAGGGTGGAGCCGTGGTGCTGGCCGAGCTCGATCCACAGCTCCTCGGCGATGTGTGGCGCGAGCGGGCCGAGCATTTGCGTGAGCACGTTGAGCGCCTCGATCAGCGCCTGCACGTTTGCCTCGCCGAGCTCGGGCTGGCGCGCGAGCACACGTTTCTCGAAGTCCTTGATGCGGTCGAACAGGCGCATGACGTTGCGCACGGCGCTGTGCATCTCCAGTCCCACCATGTCCTCGGTCACCTTCTCCACAGCGGCGGACGACCACTGCGCGAGTTTCAACCGCAGGTGCTCGGTGGTGTCTCTGACGGGCTCACCGGCATCATCCGCGCCATCGGCGCCGGGGAGCTCGCCCAGCTCGCGAGCCAGCTGGAGCTTCGCCTGCGAGAAATCCCACACCTGCGTGAGGAAGCGGTGGCAGCGCAGCACCGCTGAGTCATCCCAGTTCAGCGACTTCTGCGGGCGCGCGGCGTAGAGCACGGCGAGCCTCACCGTGTCAGCGCCGAAGCGCCCGACGAGCTCGTCGGGATCGACGACATTGCCGAGATGCTTGCTCATCTTGCGTCCCTCGGCAGTGACCATCTCGTGAAACAGGCAGCCCGCGAATGGCTCCCCGTCGGAGAGGAACTCCAGCGGTCCGAGGTCGCGCAAAGCCTTGGTGACGATGCGCTGGTCGAATACGAAGTTGCCGCTGTCGGAGCCGGCGACGAGGCGCTCGGAGGGAAGCCAGTAGCGCAGGTCGCTCAGGGCGAAGATCTCCTCCAGCGAGCGCTCGCGCGCCTCAGCGGGGACGCAGGCCGGCACCCACAGCCAGAGCGCGTCGAAGTGACAGTCGAGCGTGTCGGTCTCGCGCCGCGCGGCTCCGCCACAGCCGGGGCAGGTCGTGTTGACGAACTCCTCGAGCTCCGCCAGGGGGTTGCCGGCGCCCGTGGGGCGCAGATCGAGCGGCAGGATCACGGGCAGCTCCTCGACCGGCACGGGCACGGTTCCGCACTGCTCGCAGTAGACGATCGGGATCGGCGTTCCCCACGAGCGCTGCCGGGAGATCACGAAGTCCGCGGCGCGGTAGCGCACGGCCTGGCGCGCGCCGGCGCTCGCGTCGTCGAGGACGCTTGCGCCATTGTCGCCGGACTCGTCGGCTCCGCCGGCGTTGTCGGTATCGCTCTCGATCTCAGGCACCGGCAGCCCGAGCCGGCGTGCGATGACCTCGTCGGTGCGGTCCAGTGCGGGCGCCCCGAGCACGATCGTGGGGCCGAAGCGCGAATCGACGAGGGGGGAGACAAGCACTGGGAGCTCCGCGCCGTCGGCGCCGAGCACAACGCGTCCGGTGTCGATCACGGGGATCGTCTCGGCCTCGCGTGAGCTGCGCTCCCAGCCGCCTGAGCGCAGCTGCTCGAGCTGCTCGCGGACGCCCTCGTCGGCAGCCCACACGTCAGCGTTGGGGTGCCGCGGCGACATCAGCACGAAGCTGGCCTGCTCGATGCCGTCGGGGTGGGGAGTGAATACGCTCAGCTGCGCGCCGTCGGAAGCGGTCAGATCGAGCTCGACGCCGTCGATGCGCCCGAGCACGATCTGCTGGGAGGCGAGTGCGACCTCGTCCCAGATGCCGCTGTCCTCGAGCTCGGCCACGCGGAGGTCGTTCTCGGGCACGTAGGCGCTGATCTTCAGGTACCACTGCGGAAGCTCGATCAGCCGCACGGGCCCATGGCAGCGCCAGCAGGTGCCACCGGGCTCGACCTGGATGGAGGCGAGCGTCGTCTGGCAGTTGTCGCACCAGTCGACGTTGCCGGTGCCGCGGTAGATCAGCCCGGCGTCGAGCAGCTTCAGGAAGAGCCACTGCGACCAGCGGTACATGATCGGGTCTGAGCTGATGAACGAGCGTCCCCAGTCGAAGGAGAAGCCGAGCCGGTCGAGCTGGCCGGTCATGTGCTCGGCGCAGCGCGCGACCCACTCGCTGGGCGGCTCACCGCTGGAGATCGCACCCAGCTCGGCGGGCAGGCCGAAGGCGTCGAAGCCGAAGGCGAACAGCACCGAGTCCCCACGCGCGCGACGGAAGCGGGCGTAGGCGTCGCCGATCGAGTAGCTGCGGACGTGCCCGATGTGGACGTTGCCGGAGGTGAACGGCGCGGAGGGCTTGATGTAGAGGTGCGGCTGGTCCTCCGCGAGGGGCGGCGTGGCGAACGCGTCACGCTCGCGCCAGGCCGCCTGGCGGCGCGCCTCGATCGCGTGCGGGTCATACCTGTTTCGGGGAGTGTCGCCCATACGTTCGAGGATATCCAAGGGCATTAGCGCCGGGACGGCCGTTGCTATGCTCAAGGCCAGTTGGCTGCCCTGAGCGAGAAGGCACTTCCGGCGCGTACGCGCTCCCTCATTGGCCCCGCCGCGAGCGGGGTCTTTTCGTCCGCCACGACTGCGAGGATGCTGCGATGGAGATAGAGATTGGACGCGGCAAGAAAGGCCGTCGAGCCTATGGATTCGACGACATTGCGATTGTGCCTTCAAGGCGCACGCGCGATCCCGACGACATCGACATCTCGTGGAAGCTGGGCCCCTACCAGTTCGAGCTGCCGATGCTGGCATCTGCGATGGACGGCGTCGTCTCTCCGGAGACCGCCGGCATCATCGGCCGCCTAGGCGGCCTGGCGGTGCTGAACCTCGAGGGCATCTTCACCCGCTACGAGGACGCGGAGGAACAGCTCGAGCGCATCGCGCTGCTGCCGAAGGACGAGGCGACTCGCGAGATGCAGGAGATCTACGCGGAGCCGGTCAAGCC
>DATBZG010000164.1:0-9102 GCA_036513335.1 Solirubrobacteraceae bacterium
CCTATCAGGGTTTGATTCAGGCGATGCCGTTTGTTGAGCGTACGCAGGAGGCGGAGCGGCGTTATCGGGAGAGTAGGCCGCGTGAGGGTACGCAGCCGTTGCCGTTGGTGCAGACGCTCGCGTTTGATGGGGTTGGCTATGCGTATCGTCCGGGCCGGCCGGTGCTCTCGGATATTCGTTTTGAGGTGAACGGCGGTGAGGTCCTTGGCGTGATCGGACCGTCTGGTGCGGGAAAGTCGACGCTGGTGCAGCTGTTGCTTCGCCTGCGGGTACCAGATGAGGGTCGCTATCTGGTGAACGGGATCGCGGCGCAGGACATCGCGCAGTCCGACTGGCACCAGCGTGTCGCATATGTCCCTCAGGAACCTCGGCTGCTGCACGCCTCGGTGGCGGAGAACATCCGGTTCTTCCGTGATCTCGACGATGACGCCGTGGAGCAGGCCGCGCGTCTAGCGCGGATACACGATGACATCGTCAGCTGGTCTGAGGGGTATGACACGATCGTCGGGCCTCGTGCCGATGCCGTCTCCGGCGGCCAGCAGCAGCGGATCTGTCTCGCTCGCGCGCTCGTCGCGCGACCCGAGGTGCTCGTGCTCGACGAGCCGACCAGTGCCCTGGACCCAGCATCCGAGGCGCTGATCCAGGAGTCGCTGATCGGACTCAAACAACAGCTGACGCTGTTTATCGTCGCGCACCGCATGTCCACACTCGACATCTGCGACCGCGTGATGATCATCATCAACGGCAAACTCGAGGCGTTCGACACGATCGCCTCACTACAACAACACAACGCCTACTACCGATCAGCCTCCGGGATCGCCGAGGAGGCGCCCGGAGGCGCACTGTCTTGAGCGTTCCCGACTTCTTCATCGTCGGGCATCCCAAGTGTGGCACGACCGCGCTCTATGAGACGCTGAGACGTCATCCGCAGATCTACATGCCGGACGGGAAGGAGCCATGGTTCTTCGCCCCGGAGCTGCACGTGCGGACGCCTCCGCGTCCGGAAGGCACGCCTGAGACTCTCGAGGAATACCTTTCACTTTTCGACGCCGCCGGGCCGGACCAGCTCGTCGGTGAGGCTACAGCGCTGTATCTGTGGTCGAAAACCTCCGCACAGCGCATCGCCGAGGTGCAGCCGGGTGCACGCATCATCGCGATCCTGCGTGAGCCTGCGAGTTTCCTGCGCTCCCTGCACCTCCAGTTCGTCCAGACATACGTAGAGACCGAGAGCGATCTGCGTACCGCCCTGTCGCTCGAGGACGAGCGGCGTCACGGCAGGGCGCTTCCGCGTCACTCCTATTGGCCACAGGCGCTCCTGTACTCAGAGTTCGTGAGATATGTCGAGCAGCTACGCCGCTACGCCGCTGTGTTTGCACCCGAGGACATCCTCGTGCTCATCTACGACGACTTCCTCGCCGACAACGAGGGAACGGTACGTCAGGTGCTGCGCTTCCTGGACGTGGACGATGCGCGACCAATTGAGGTGGCACACGCAAACCCCACAGTTCGCGCACGATCGCAGTGGCTCCACGAGCTCGTGCACGCTCTCTCGGTGGGCCGCGGTCCGACCTCGCTCGCCGTCAAGCGGACGGCAAAGGCGTTGACCCCTCGCGGCCTGCGCCGCCAGGCTCTCTACGCAGCTCAACGTCATCTGGTCTTTACCACAGCCGGACCAGCGGACGAGAGCCTGATGGACGAGCTGCGCATGCGCTTCAAGCCCGAGGTCGTCGCGCTCAGCGAATACATGGGACGTGACCTCGTTAGACTCTGGGGCTATGACAGTGTCGCTGTGGGGTGACGACAGTGTCTGCTGAGCGGGCCATAACCACAAGCGTCGGGGAAGCCGCTGCCGCAGACGTTCGAGGCTTCCATCAGCGGGTGCCCGACTTCTTCATCGTCGGTCATCCCAAGTGCGGCACGACAGCGCTCTACGAGATGCTCAGACGCCGCTCGGCGATCTACATGCCGGCGCTCAAGGAGCCGCAGTTCTTCGCGAGCGAGATGCGCGTGGGGCCGCGGCCGGAGCGCCTGCCCGACACCCTCGAGGAATATCTCGCCCTGTTTGCGGACGCGCGCTCGGATCAGGTCGTTGGGGAGGCGTCGCCGTCGTATTTGCGCTCGCACACAGCTGCTGGGCTGATCGCGAGGGTTCAGCCCAACGCACGCATCATCGCGATCCTTCGTGAGCCCGCCAGCCTGCTGCGGTCAGTGCACCTCCAGTTCCTGCAGGCAGTGATCGAGACCGAGGGGGATCTGGGCCGTGCCCTGGACCTCGAGCAGGACAGGCGCGAGGGACGGAACCTGCCGCGCCATGGCATCTGGCCGCTCGCGCTGCAGTATTCCGATCACGTGCGATTCGAGGAGCAGCTGCGCCGCTACCACGCCGCGTTCGGCCGCGAGAACGTGCTGGTCCTGATCTACGACGACTTCCGCGCCGACAACGAGGGAACGGTTCGATCGGTGCTGCGCTTTCTCGGGGTCGATGACTCGCTTCCGATCGACGAGGTCGAGGCCAACCCGACGGTTCGGGCGCGCTCGCAGGCCCTTCACGAACTGGTGCACACCGTGGCGGTCGGGCGCGGCCCCGTCTCCAGGGGCATCAAGCGGACGGTTACGAGCCTGTCACCGTCGGGTCCGCGGCGGCGGCTGCTGCGAGCGCTGCGGCGCAATGTGGTCTACGGCGCAGCGCCGGTCGCTGACGAGGAGCTGATGAGCAACCTGCGCCGACGCTTCAAGGGTGAGGTTGAAGCATTGGGGCAGTACCTGGATCGTGACCTGATCAGCCTTTGGGGCTACGACGATGTCGAGTGAGCCTATCGCCACGGGGGGAGCCCTCCCCGCAACCGGGCGCGTGCCTGACTTCTTCGTCGTCGGGCACCACAAGAGCGGGACGACGGCAATGTACGAGATGCTGCGCGGGCATCCCCAGATCTTTATGCCGGATATGAAGGAGCCGGAGTTTTTCGGCCGGGATCTGTCTCGCCGTCGTGGACGGGCTCCGGGCTCCGACGGTGATCGGCAGAGCTTCGCGGCGACCCGGCCTCACACGTATGGCGAGTACCTGTCGTTGTTCGCGGGCGCCGGGCCCGAACAGCGCGCCGGAGAGGCGTCACCGTCATACCTCGGCTCCACGACGGCGGCGGCTCAGATCGCCGCGGTCGCTCCCCAGGCACGCATAATCGCGATCCTGCGCGAGCCGGCCAGCTTCCTACGCTCGCTGCATCTTCAGATGGTGCGCAATCGCGTGCAGGACGAGCGGGATCTGCGCAAGGCGATCGCCGCGGGGGAGGTGGCGGGGGGTGCGCGACATTCGCAGTCCTATACGGACCGCGTACGGTATGTCGAGCAACTCCGACGTTACGGTGAAGCGTTCTCGTCAGAGCAGGTGCTGGCGCTGATCTATGACGACTTTCGTGCCGACAACGAGGGGACGGTGCGCCGGGTTCTGCGCTTTCTGGACGTCGACCACAGCGTGGCGATCGACGCGGTTCAGGCCAACCCCACGGTCGCCGCCCGATCCCAGACGCTCGAGGATTTGAGCCACGCCTTGAGGGCAGGTCGTGGGCCGCTCGCGCGGGGCACGAAGCTGGCGTTCAAGACGCTCACGCCGCCCCGCATGCGCAGGGGGGCCGTGCGTGCGTTCCAACGTAATGTCGTCTACGCCAGCGCACCCCCGCCCGACGAGCAACTGATGCTCGAGCTCCGTCGGCGTTTCAGGCCCGAGGTCGTAGCGCTCAGCGAGTATCTTGGCCGCGACCTCGTGCGCCTCTGGGGATATGACAGCCTCGGTTGAGTCGAGGCTGCCGTGAAGCCGCGACCGTCGCGCGTGCCGGACTTCTTCCTCGTCGGTCAGCCGAAGAGCGGCACGACCGCGCTCTACGAGATGCTCAGGGCCCACCCGCAGCTGTACATGCCTGAGTTGAAGGAGCCGGTGTTCATGGCGAGTGACGTGCTGGCGGGCCTGGCGCGGCCGTCCGTGCGAGCGCGTCCGAAGACGCTCGAGGAGTACCTGTCGCTGTTCGACGCCGCACGCCCCGATCAGCACGCCGGGGAGGCATCGTCGCTCTACCTGTGGTCACGTACGGCCGCCGCCAACATCGCAACGCTGCAGCCGAGCGCACGCATAATCGCGATACTGCGTGAGCCCGCCAGCTTCCTGCGTTCGCTGCACCTGCAGATGCTTCAGGATCGCAGCGAGGACGAGCGGGATCTGGGGCAGGCGCTCGCACTCGAGACCGACAGGCGCCGGGGCGCGCACATCCCACCCGGATGTCCCCGGCCCGAGGCCTTGTTCTACTCGACCTATGTGTGCTATCTGGATCAGTTGCGCCGTTACCACTCCGTCTTCCCACGCGAGCAGGTCCTGGTTCTGATCTACGACGACTTTCGAGCCGACAATGAGGCGACGGTGCGATCGGTCTTGAGGTTCTTGGAAGTGGATGACGCCGTGGGAATTAAGGTAACAGACGCCAACCCAAGCGTGCACCTGCGCTCCAGGCAGTTGGAGGACGTGCTCCAGGGGCTGTCAGCCGGCCACGGAGGCCTGATGCGGGTAGCAAAGACCCCGCTCAAGGCACTCACTTCCCGCCGGTTTCGCCACGGCGCTCTGCGTATCACGCGCAGGCGGCTCATCTATGGCGAGCCGCCTGCGGCGGACGAGGACACGATGCGGGAGTTGCGTCGCGGCTTCACCGAGGAGGTAGTCGCGCTCGGCGATTATCTGGGTCGCGACCTTGTTAGCCTCTGGGGTTATGACAGTGTCGACTGACGTGCCTCTGGTCGCAACCACTCGTCGGCAGCGCGCGCCCGATTTCTTCATAGTTGGACATCCCAAGTGCGGTACGACAGCACTTTATGAAATGCTCCGACACCGCGAGGCGATCTTCATGCCTTCACTGAAGGAGCCGCAGTTCTTCTCCCGCGAGATGCGCACGGGAACGCGGCCGGCGAGGCTGCCTGACACACTCGATGATTACCTCGCGCTCTTCGCGCCCGCCCGGGCAGACCAGATCCTTGGCGAGGCGTCGCCCTCCTACCTGAGATCCGCAACGGCCGCCGCGCTCATCGCCGAGCTCCAACCTGCGGCACGGGTTGTCGCGATCCTGCGCGAGCCGGCAAGCTTCCTACGATCGTTGCACCTTCAGTTCCTGCGCAATCACGTCGAGTCTGAGCGGGATTTCGGTAAGGCGATCTCGCTAGAGGAGGCGCGGCGTGGGGGCAGTCGGATGCCACGTGACTCCCACCGTCCCGCCGATCTCTTCTACTCCGAGCATGTGCGCTACGTGGATCAGCTGCGTCGTTACCATGCCGTCCTTTCCCGCGAGCAGGTGCTGGTCTTGATCTATGACGACTTTCGGGCAGACAATGAAGGCACAGTGCGTTCGGTGTTGCGGTTCTTGGATGTCGATGACAGCGGTGACATAGATGTCCTCGACGCCAACCCCAGCGTGCGTCTACGCTCCGGGCAGATGGAGAATGCAGTGAAAGGCCTGCCTGGCGGTCATGGCGGTATCGCCAGGGCGGCGAGAGTGCCGGTCAAGGCTCTCACGTCTCAGCGGCTGCGCCACGGTGCTTTGCGGTTCGCTCGCCGGCGGCTTCTTTACACTGAGCCAGCGGCACCCGATGACATCCTCATGCGCGAGTTGCGTCACCGCTTCAAGGGGGAGGTCGTGGCGCTCGGCGAATACGTGGGCCGCGACCTTGTTAGCCTGTGGGGCTATGGCAGCATCGACTGACGTGCCTGCAGCCGCAACCGCACGAGAACACCGCGTTCCCGAATTCTTCGTCGTAGGCCATCACAAGTGTGGTACCTCGGCGCTGTATGAGATGCTGAGGCGTCACCCGCAGATATTCATGCCGGACGTCAAGGAGACTTGGTATTTCTCGCCGGAGCTCCGCTCCATCGGGAAGCGACGCAGGCCGGCGGCGGCGCGGCCAGAAACGATGGCGCAGTATCTCTCGCTATTCGACGGCGCGAGCCCAGATCAGCGCGTCGGGGAGAACTCGCCTGCATATCTCATGTCACATACGGCCGCGGCGCGAATCGGAGAAGCGCAGCCCGACGCGCAGATCATCGCGATTCTGCGAGAGCCGGCGAGTTTCCTGCGGTCATTTCACCTACAGTGTCTGCGTAACCACGTCGAGACGGAGAAGAGCTTCGCCAGGGCGATTGCCTTGGAGGGGGCTCGGAGGGAAGGCAAGCGGATTCCTCGCCACTCCCACCGCCCGCACGAGCTGCTCTATTCAAACCACGTGAGATACGTGGACCAGTTGCGCAGCTACGAGGCGGTGTTCCCGCGCGAGCGCATCCTGGTGCTCATCTATGAGGACTTCCGTCGCGACAACGAGGCAACCGTGCGTAAGGTATTGAGCTTTCTGGACGTCGACGACGCGGCGCCGATCGACGTGATCGAGGCCAACCCGTCGTTCAGCGTGCGCTCGCCAAAGCTGCACGAGCTCGTACGCTCAGTGTACGTAGGGCGCGGTCCGGTTTCGCGCACGGTGAAGGCCGGCGTCACATCGCTGACCTCGCGCGCGGTGCGCCGCGAGCTGCTGCGGCTCACCAGGCGGCGCCTCGTCTACGGCGAGCCACAAAGCGCGGACGAGGCGGTGATGCTCGAGCTGCGCCGCCGTTTCAAGGGCGAGGTGGTGGCGCTCAGCGAGCATCTCGATCGAGACCTCGTCGGTCAATGGGGCTATGACGGGCTCGACTGACGCCGAGGCGAAGTCCGAGCGCCCGCTTTCGGCGAGGTGGCGAGCAGATCGCGAAGCCCTCCAGGAGCAGGTCTTGCCGGGCGGGCAGGTCGTCGTTTCATGTCCGGCGCCATTTGGCGCCGGTGGTCTCGGACGCCACCTGAAGGAGATCGTCGATGCGGTCGATCGTCGCGGGGGAGACCCCGCGATCTGCATGTGTCGCCCGGCGTTGGCGCACATGTCTGCGTCGACGTCGCCTTCACACCACGAACTGCGCGTGACGGGTCTCAGCACGAAGCTCGCCCGCTTCACACGCTTCTCCCCTGCTTGGGCCAACCTCAGACGGAGCGTCGCGTTCGACGGCTACGCCGCAGAGCGACTCCCGGAAGCGGAGCATCTGATTGCCTTCAACGGCCAGGCTCTAAAACAATTCGGCGCCGCCGAGCGGGCCGGGTACAGCTCTATCTCACTGCTGTCGGCCAACTCCCACCTCCGTCAGGTCGTGCGCCAGCACGCCAAGGCTCACAGCCAGTATCCGTTGGAGCGCTCATGGGCGACGAGCGTGCTCAGACGAAGCCTCAAGGAGTACGACCGAGCGGAGCGTATCTTCGTGGCGTCTCGTTACACATGGGAGTCGTTCGTGGATCAAGGCTGCGGTGAGGATCGGCTGTCGCTGTTCCCGTTCGTGCCGGACCCCCGCTATCAGCGCAGCGATGCGCCGTCCACCAGTGAGACCTTCGACGTCGTGTTCATCGGCCGCCTGTCTGCCGACAAGGGCGTGCCGCTGCTCGTGGACGCGGTGCGTCGTCTGGCGCACGAGGATCTGCGCCTCGTGCTAGTGGGGGGATGGAGCTCGAGGGGTATGCGCCGGTTCCTGCAGGACGCTGTCGCGCGGGACTCCCGGATCAGCGTCGGACCGGGCGATCCACTGCCGCACCTGCGCCGCGCGCGACTGTGCGCGCATCCGAGCTACGAGGACGGCTTCGCATATGCTCCCGCCGAGGCGCTCGCCTGCGGGGTCCCGGTGATCGTCAGCGAGGACACCGGCATGAAGGATCTCATCGACCCGGGTGTCAATGGCCTGATCCAGCCGACGGGCGACCTTTCGGCGCTGACGGAAGCCATTGATGCGGTCTACCGGGGAGAGATCCTTTCGTGACAGTCGCGGCGCGGCGACCTACGCTGGTCAGTCGAGCTCGTCATAGCCCCAGAGGCTGACGAGGTCACGATCTATGTAGTCGCCGAGGGCCTGTACCTCCGGCTTGAAACGCCTCCGCAGCTCGCGCATGAAGCGCTCGTCGGGGGATCGTGGCTTGCCGAAGACCACACGGCGGCGGACCAGCGAGAAGGCCTCTCGACGCAGGCGCTTGCTGGGCATCGCGATCCTCGCCGTCGTCTTTACCGCTCGCCCGATCGGACCGTCGCCCTGATTAACGGCGCTGACGAGGTCATCAAGGCGGCCCGAGCGCATACGCACCGTCGGATTGGCGCGCACCGATTCCACTGGTGGTGTGTCGTCGACGTCCAGGAAGCGCAGCACGCGGCGGACCGTGGCCGCGTTGTCGCTCAGAAAATCGTCATATATGAGCACGAGCACGCGATCGGCCGGGAACAGCGCGTGGTAGCGACGCAGCTGCTCGGCATAGCGAACGCGGTCGGTGTAGAGGAGCACCTGCGGCCAGCGCGCGACCACGCTCGGAAGCTCGCGTCCCTCGCGCCGGGCATCCTCGAGCGCTATCGCCTTCCGGAGGCTCGCCTGCTGCTCGATGCGGATCTGCAACAGCTGGAGGTGCATCGAGCGAACGAAGCTCGCGGGCTCGCGCATGATCGCGATTATGCGAGCGGTCGGCTGGGCGGCGGCGATCAGCCCCGCGGCGGTCTGCGACCAGATGTAAGCCGTGGAAGCCTCACCCACGCGCTGGTCCGGTCGCGCGTCACGAAACAGCGCGACATAGTCCTCATAGGTGGACGCCGGCGCATCTGACTGGCGCTGGAACGACGACGGGAGATCGCTCGCGAAGAATCTCGGCTCCTTGACCTTCGACATGAAGATCTGAGGGTGTTGCATCAGCATCTCGTACAGCGCCGTGGTCCCGCTCTTGGGGTGTCCCACGACGAAGAAGTCGGGCAGCCGCGCCGTCATCCGCTAGAGGCTCGCTCGCGTCGCGTCCGGCAGCGCCTCGAGCTCAGGTAGGGCGCCAGTGCCGGCGAGCGCCGTGGCTGATCGGTAGTAGGCGTTGTGTTGTTGTAGTGAGGCGATCGTGTCGAACGCCTCGAGTTTGCCGTTGATGATGATCATCACGCGGTCGCAGATGTCGAGTGTGGACATGCGGTGCGCGACGATGAACAGCGTCAGCTGTTGTTTAAGTCCGATCAGCGACTCCTGGATCAGCGCCTCGGATGCTGGGA
>DATBZG010000165.1:0-4135 GCA_036513335.1 Solirubrobacteraceae bacterium
TGGGTCACGCAAACAGTCGAATCAGGCGAGATCGCAGCGCCGGCTCTTGTCACTTACGAGACGGCCAACGTGATACGAAAGCACGAGCTCGCTGGTCAGATCAGCCCCGATCAATCCGCTCAGGCCCATGCGGATCTGCTCGACCTTGCGATCGAGCTATGGCCCTACGACCTCCTCGCTGCGCGCGCCTGGGAGCTACGGCTGAATCTCTCCAGCTACGACGCCGCCTACGTAGCGCTTGCAGAGATCACTGACCTAACTCTCGTCACACTCGACAAACGCCTCGCGAAAGCCCCCGGTACCAAGTGCCGGATCTCAACACCGTAGGCAGCAGCCCACACGGGCCCGCCCTGCAGAGCACTGTCATGGGTGATACCGGGCTTGGACGAGTGACGACGCTTCTCGGCGCGCCACCTAGCGAAGGCCGCGTCAGTCCAGCCACATGCCGCTGGCGACCGGCACCTGCAGCAGGCGCGGGCCGTCCTGCGCGGCGACGTCCTCGCGCAGCGCTGCGACGAGCTCCTCCTGGCTCGAAACCGCACGGGAGGGGACGCCGTACGCCTGGGCCACCGCCGCCACGTCGAGGCCCGGGAGGTCGAGGCCCGGCACGCCGCGCGCCTGCTCGAGCTCTGAGAACCACTTCAGGATCATGTACTCGTCGTTGCGCAGCACCAGGAAAGTCACCGGCACCTTGTATGCCGCCGCCGTCCACAGCGCCGTGATCCCGTACTGCGCCGAGCCCTCGCCCAGCACGCACACGACAGGGCGCTCGGGCTGCGCGAGCTGCACTCCCACCGCCGCCGCGATCCCAAAGCCCAGGCCGCCACTCGCGCTGAAGTAGTAGCTCCCTGGCTGTGACAGACGCAGGCGGTTGCGCAGTGCCACTGTGCTCGACGGCGCCTCCAGCACGGCGATCCCGTCCTTCGGCCACGCCGCCGCCAGCGCTGCCATCGCCGCCGTGCCGCTGATCGGATCGCTCGCCGCCGGCTCGCCCGGGAGCGCACGAGGCTGCGGCGCCTCGCGCTCGCTCGGAGCGACCAGCTCCATGAGCGTGTGCAGCGCGCCCGCCACGTCGCCGAGGATCGCCTCGCCCATCGGCGCCCGCGCCGCCTCCTCTGGGTCGCTCGTGATCTGTATGAGCTCAGCCCCCTCCGGCAGCAGCGCGCCAGGAAGGTATGGGTAGTAGGGGAACACAGAGGAGCCCACCACCAGGATCAGGTCGTGGCCCTTCAACGTCTCTGAGACCGCCGCGATCGCCGGCGGCAGAACGCCCACGAAATTTGGGTGATCCTCCGGGAAGCCGATCCGTCCGCCGCCCGTCGCCGGCGAGGCCCACACCGGCAGATGCTGCTTCTCCGCGAGGGCCACCGCGTCATCCCAGCCGCCGCTCGCGTCGATGTCCGGACCCGCGATCAGCACCGGGCTTCGCGCCTCTCCCAGACGCCGCGCCACGTCCTCCAGCGCGCCGCGGTCGGGAACCGCGCTGCCCCGCACAGCGCGCGCGAGCGCGCTCCTATAAGCATCCTCATCCGCTTCCTGGTCCCAGTCGTCCATCGGGATCGACACGAACGCCGGGCCCCGCGGCGGCAGCGACGCGTGGTGGATCGCGCGCGCGAGCGCCTGCGGGACGTCCTGCGCACGCGGCGGCTCGTGGCTCCACTTCACATACGGAGACGGGATCACCGCCGCGTCGCGGTTGGTCAGGTTCGCCTCCATCGTGATCTGTGCGCGCACCTGCTGGCCCGCCGTGACGAGCAGCGGCGACTTGTTCGCCCGTGCGTTGAAGATGCCGCCGATCGCGTTGCCCACGCCCGGAGCCGTGTGCAGGTTGGCGTGGCCCACCGTCGCGCTCGCCTGCGCGAAGCCGTCCGCCATGCCCACCACCACCAGCTCCTGCAGGCCCAGCACGTAGCTGAAGTCATCCGGGAAGTCCTTCAGCATTCCCAGCTCCGTCGAGCCCGGGTTGCCGAAGATGCGCGTCATCCCGTGCGAACGCAGCAGCTCGAACGTCGCCTCGCGGACGTTCGTCATCAGTGAATCAGGCGGCCGCGGACAATCAGCTTGGTCGGCGTGCGCGTGATGCCGATCGGGCTCCACGTCATCCCCAGCAGCCGCTGATCGACCTCCGTGACCGCCTCGATCCCCGGCTCGCCGTCGACCGTGCGCAGCGTTGCGTCCAGCTCCAGCGGAACCGACGCTCCCGCCGCCTGCAGCGTCCCCGTGACCTTCAAGCGCTCGCCCGTCAGCGTCGCGCTGTCGGACACGAAGCGCACCTGTGGGCTCTGCTCGACGCCGAAGAAGTCCGCCGAGCGCAGGTGCTTGTCGCGTTTGCCGTTGCCCGTGTCGAGGCTCGTCGCCTCGATCGTCAACTGCACCGCCGGATCCTCACGCAGATCCAGCGTTCCCTCGAAGTCTTTGAATCGGCCTTTCACAGTCATCAGGCCGTAGAAGTGGGGCACGTAGAACTCGACGCTCGAGCGCGTCGGGTCCAGGCGCCATGCGCTCGTTGCCAGTTCAGGCGCGAGCGTGTCGGACGGATCGGATGGGCCGGACATGCGGTCTCCCTCTCGTAGGTCTCATGGGTCCGGTGAAACGCTGCTGCGCTCAGACCTTAGCTCCCGCCCAGCACGAAGCGCTCGATCGCCTTCGCGAACCCCTCGTCCTCGTTGGAGGCGGTGACATGCCGCGCCGCTCGCTGCACTTGATGATCCGCGTTGCCCATCGCGATGCTCAGGCCCGAGCGCGCGAACATCAGCACATCGTTGGGCATGTCGCCGATCGTCGCGAACTGCTCCGCGGGGATGTCGAGATGTTTGGAGAGATAGCTCACCACCTCGCCCTTGTTCGCCTTGGGGTGTGTGATGTCCAGGTAGTAGGGCTGGGACTGCGCCGCTGAGACGTGCTTGCCGAACTTCTCGCGCGCCTTCTCGGTAGCGGCATCGAGCTGGTCGTGATCGTCTGAGATCCCCACGATCTTCGCCACGTCCTTCACCCCGGCGAAGTCCTTCACCACCTTCGGCTGGAACTGGACGGTCTTCGCCTCCCGATCCGCATGCGGCGCCTTTGGATCGCGCACCAGCCAGTCCGCACCGCTGTACAGCCACACGTCCACGCCCCCTTCGCTCAGGAGCTCGACCGCCGCCGGCACGATCTCAGCGGAGATCGTGCGCTGTTCGATCACCGACATGTCCGGACGTACGATCACCCCGCCGTTGAACGCCGAGATCGGAGTCGTGAGGGCGAGCGGCTTCACCAGCATCGACATGCCCCGCGGCGGGCGCCCGCTCGTCACCGCGAACTCGATCCCCGCCTCGCGTAGGCGTCCGACAGCCGCGATCGCGCGCTCGGTGAGGGCCTTCTCCTGGGTGACCAGCGTGCCGTCCACGTCTGCCAGGACGAGCTTCACCGGCGATCCGTCAGGCGCGCTCACGAGCGTGCCTTCAGCTCGCGGTAGCGACGGATCAGCGCGTTCGTGGAGGAGTCGTGCTCGAGCGCCGGCTCTGCCTCGCTCTCCAGCTCCGGGATGATCGCCTTCGCCAGCGCCTTGCCCAGCTCGACCCCCCACTGGTCGAAGGAGTCGACGTCCCAGATCGCGCCCTGCGTGAACACGCTGTGCTCGTACAGCGCCACCAGCGATCCCAGGATCGCCGGTGTCAGCTTCTCCGCTAGCAGCACGTTCGTCGGGCGGTTGCCCTCCATCACCCGGTGGGGGATCACCGCCTCCGGCGTGCCCTCCGCGCGGATCTCCTCCTCCGTCTTGCCGAACGCCAGCGCCTGCGCCTGCGCGAACACGTTCGAGGAGAGGATGTCGTGGTGGTCGCGCAGTGGGTTGATGCTCTTGCCGAAGCCGATCAGGTCCACCGGGATCAACTTCGTGCCCTGATGGAGCAGCTGGTAGAAGCTGTGCTGGCCGTTCGTTCCCGGCTCGCCCCAATACACCGCCCCAGTCTCGTAGTCCACATGCTCGCCCGTGAGCGTCACGTGCTTGCCGTTTGACTCCATCGTCAGCTGCTGCAGGTAGGCGGGGAAGCGCTTCAGGTACTGCTCATACGGCATCACGCCGATCGACTGCGAGTTGAAGAAGTCGCCGTACCAGACCGCCAGAAGGCCCATCAGAGCCGGCAGATTCTGCTCC
>DATBZG010000166.1:0-16891 GCA_036513335.1 Solirubrobacteraceae bacterium
GCTCCTTCGTCGAGACCTCGATCGTGCGTCCGTCGCGGGTGACCGTCCCGGTGAGCGAGTCGAGCTCGATCCCGGCTGCTTGGAGTATGCGGCGGCGGGCGACTGGTCTGCGACGGGCAAGCGCACGGACGCGCAGGATGAGCTCTGGAAAGTGGAATGGCTTGGGGAGATAGTCATCGGCGCCGAGTGCGAGCCCCGCAGCACGATCGTAGGGCGTGCCGGCGGCGGTGAGCATCAGGACCCCGGCTTCGCGCTTCTGCTCAATCGCTGAGCGATGAGGTTAGATTCTATCTATGCGGCACGTGGAGGACATCAGGAACTTCCCTTCCAACGTGCGGCGGCTTCGCGAGAGACGTCGCAAGCGGCTTACGAGGGGAGAGCGCATCCTGGGCTGGAGTCTCGCGCTTGGTCCGGGCGTCCTGGTCATCCTCGCGGTCGCCATGCTCCTATTCGACGACGCCCGCACGCTCGGGATCGCGCTGCTGATCGTCGCGCTCGCTGGGATGGCGGTGCCTATCGCCCCGCTTCTGGGTGCGAAAGTGCGCCGCCGCGAAGCCCGCGCGGCACGCAAGCAACGCGAGTAACACTCGGTGGCGTTCTGCTGATCGTTGGCCAGCCCTGGGGCAGCGGGTCGCCGGCTCGGCCCTACAACCGGTCGGGCTGGCGGCCGGCGGATTCATAGGCGCCATTCTCGGGGACTCAAGAACTCTCTACGGTGCGTCGGGACTGACGCTGATTCTGCTAGCCGGCGTACTGGCCACGCCCTCGGTGTGCAACCTTACCTGGCAGACCGACCTCGCTGCAAGAGCCGAGTGACCATTGGGTAGCGGTTCAAGTGTGTAGGACGACGACGCGCGTGAGTCTCACCACTGCGCCGTGTAGCGGCGTCAGCGTGATCTTCAGCGTCAACGCCAGGTGCCTGTGGCGGCGCAACGAGGCCTTGCCCTTGGTGCTCAAGGGCACCGAGAAGGACACGCCACCGGCAGCCAACGACGAGCGCACCAGTCGCCCGACGCGCACCTGAGTACGGTGATTCACCTTCGTCGGCGCGGCGCTGGCGGAAAACAGGACGACTTCCAGCCGTCCGCCGGTGTCGGCCTGTGATACCTCTATCGACCCGTGCACCGTCGATCCGCGCTGGCTGCGGGCGAGCTCGAGCACCCTGGAGCCTTCTTCCAAAGACGAGCCGCGGCTGGGTTCACCCGGCGTCGTTGGGAAGGTGGTCGTTGTGGTCATCGGTGTTGGTGTCGTGGTGGTCGTGGTGGGGGTTGTGCCGGTGACGCCGGCTTCCACGACGATTTCGTACTTGGTGTAGTTCAACGATGGCCCGCCGTTGAAGAGGGTCGAGCTTTCGAACTTGTAGGTCCCTGGCTGTTCGAACTTGCACTTGCCTTCCCAAGGCGCCTGGGGTGGGGTGGGGCTCACCGGCACGCTGGGCGAGCAGGCCGGCGCATTGCCCACCCACGCGATGTTCGCCTTGGTCGTGGCGTTGTCGGTGAACAAGAGTTCGCCGCCCGCGAGGATCGTGACTTTGCTCGCGGGTTGCGGTGTAGACCCGGAGCCGGGGGCTGCCCAGCACGGCCAGTTGCTCTCCACGCAGTTTTCGTTGACTTCGAGCTTTGCTTCGGACGGGGCGGCAGCCAGAGCGGGCAGCACCGCCACCGCCGACCCGACCAGTGCGGCGAGTGCGAGAAGTAAAAGCGTGCGCAGTCTCATCGTGTACCTACCTCTCTCCTATCGGGACGGGTCTCAGTTCGTGGTGATGACCTTGCCGGACGGTGCGATCACGTACCACCGGCCGCCGTCGGCTTCGATTGCCTGTCCGTTGTCTTCGCCGGCCGCCGAATCGGCCGCGTAGGTGTAAAGCGGCCAGCCCGCATAGGTGACGACACTGCCGCCTTCGGGGTCGGGGTCGCTGCCCAGCAGCGACGCCTTCAACTGGGCTGGACCCGCGGCGGTTTCACCGCTCGCGAGCTTCAACGGCGGCCACAGCGTCGCGCATGAGGACACGCACGTGACCTTGGAGTGATTGTCGGGCGCGAAGGTGTAGAGCGTGTGGCCTTCAGCGTTCACGAGCACCGCCCCCACCGTTGGCAGAGTGCGGATGGCGAGGCTTACCGACTTCCTCGCAGGGGTAGTCGCGGTCGGGGACGCCGCCGTGGTCGATGTCGTCGGCGTGGCCGGCTGCCCTTCGTGCAAGAAGTTCAGCGTGTTTTCGCCGTCGTCTACGAAGTAGATGCCCTTGCCTTCCGGTGCCACCACGAGCCCGAACAGCGAGCCTGCACCAGTCTTCGTGTCGGCGGTCTGCACGGCCACCTGTTGGCCGGCAGGCGTGGTTTCGACCATGTTGCCGTCTCCACCGTTGCTCGTGATGATGTTGCCGTTCGGTGCGAGCACCATCCCGAGCGGTTCCTTGAGGTGGCCGCCTTCGGTGAGAACGGTTCCGCCTTTCGCTACCGGCGTCATACGGGTCGTCGCTTCGGCAATCGCGAGGATCTTGCTGTCTTCGGTCGAGGCCACGTACAGCGTGCCGTCCGAGGCGAGTGCGAGTCCGGTCGGGCCGAGCACGAGGGCTTCTTCTGAATCGATCCAGGGGATGCCGTTGGCGATCACCGTTTCGTTCAGCACCTTCGGCGTCTGTCCTTCGCCGGATTCCAGTTCGATCCGCAGCACGGTCGAGTTGTCGATCGTTTTCTTGCCCTCTACCGGTCCGCCGTTGAGCGCGTTGCTGACGAACAACATGGTCTTGGAGCCTTCGCTCTTAGCGGTCGAGTCCCACGGACCCTGAATGTTCTTGCTGGCGATCGTCTCAACCGCCTTGCCTTCGCTGTTGAGCACGATTAGGCAGCCGTACTTCGCGGTCGCCGTCTTGCCGTTGGTCGTTGGCAGGCTGCCCACGACGACATAGCCACCCGGCAGGATGTTCAGCGCCGTCGTCAGCCCGACGCCGCCTGGGCATGAGCCGGGGAGCGTCTTGGCATCGATCGTCGCAAACAGTGAGACCTTCCCGGCGGTCGAGACCTGCACGATCGTCGTGCCAGTGCCCTGGCCGTTCTCCTTCGCGCTTTCCTTGGCGTTGAAGTTGCTGACCAGCATCTGGCCCGCTTGGAGCTTGCCCGTGCTGGTGGGCACGGTCACGATGCCATAAGGGTTGATGTCGCCGTTGGCCGGAACGGTCGAGGCGACCTTGCTCACAGTCCCCAGATTTGCCAGAAAGTGAGTGGAGCTTGCGCTCGAGGTCGTGGTCGCAGCACTTGCAGCGGCGGGCGTGCTGGACGAGCTGCTGGAGGTGGCGGAGCTGCCGCAGCCGGCGAGGATGAGGGCTATGCCTGCGAGGGCAAGGATCGACGATCTTGGCACTGGAGTGTTCTCCTGTAGGTCGGTATCGGGGACGAAGCGGCACGCGTTCGCCGAAGGGGTCATTTCGCGCCCCCGCCGGCCATGCGGCCCTCAGCACACGACCTTTCTCATGTGCCACCTGCATTGACTCCGCCGTCGCGGGATTCCTTCCCGTCGTGTGTGTGCCGCCCGCAACTCCCACGAGCGGGGGTCGCGGGCGGGTTACACGCGAGTGAGCTTTGGTGAGGCGCTGCTGGTGCCGGCGAGGCTCGATCGACTGTCAACCGATTCGCTCAGCATCGTTGTGAGCTGCTCCGGTGGCTGTGGCCGGGAGATGAAATATCCCTGCGCCGTGTCGCAGCCAAGCGCGGTGAGATGGCGCAAGACGGCTCCGGTCTCGATGCCCTCGGCGACGACTGCGAGCCCGAGGTTGCGAGCGAGGTCGATCGTCGAGCGGACGATCGCCTCCGCCCGCGGGTCATCGAGGATGTCAGTGATGAACGACCGGTCGATCTTGATCTCTGTGGCCGGCAGCTTCGCGAGGTACTCGATCGAGGCGTTGCCCGTCCCGAAATCATCGACCGAGATGCCAATCCCGGTGGCCCGCAAGGCCGCGAGCACTGCCACCGCTCTGTGTGGATCGTCCATCGCGGCGCTCTCGGTGACCTCCACCACGAGCCTGTCGGGCGGCACACGGTGGCGCTCGAGGATGCCGGCGATCTGCTGCGGCAGCTCCGCGTCAGAGAGGTTTCGGGCGGACAGGTTGACCGACATCTGAACGTCGATCCCGAGCTCGCGCCAGCTCACGAGTTGGTGCAGTGCCTGGTCGATCAGCGCCAGCGTGAGGGGGCCGATCAGCGCAGTCTGCTCTATCAGCGGTATGAACCGCGGTGGAGCGAGCAAGCCGTGCTCGGGGTGCTGCCAGCGCACCAGTGCCTCCACGCCGGTGATGCGCCCGCTTGGCAGCTCGATCTGTGGCTGGTAGGCAAGGAGGAACTCACCGCGTCCCAAGGCGCCGCGGACCTCGCTGAGAAGCGCCAATCTGGATGTGTCGAACTGGTCGAGCCCCGGCGAGTAGACCTCGACCGAGCTGTGATGGGACCTGGCGTGCGCGAGTGCCGTGTCGGCGCGTTGCAGCAGGACGTTCGCTGCGTCGCCGTGCTCGCCCATCACTGCGATGCCGATGCTCGCCTCGACGCTGACTTCGACGTCCTCGAGCACGATCGGCGGCTCGAAGCCGGCCTGAATGGCGGTCGCCGTGCTCAGTGCGTCGGGGACGCCGCGTGCTACGTGTATGAGGACCGCGAACCCATCGCCGGCGAGGCGTGCCACGAGCGTCCCAGCCTGTACGTCGCTGTGAAGACGACGAGCGATCTCGCGGAGAACGAGATCCCCGTTTGCCGTACCGAGTGTGTTGTTGATCTGCGTGAACCGATCGAGGTCGATCAGCAGCACCGCCACGGTGCCCGGCTGAGGTTTGCCGTGCCTTACCGCATTCTCGATGCCTTCGATGAACAGCGTCCGGTTCGGAAGCCCGGTGAGCTGGTCATAGTGCGCGAGCCGATCGTTCTCGGAGGCCTGCTGGCGTAGCCGGCGCGAGGCGCGGGCAACGATTCGGTAGAGAATGGACCAAAGCAGCAACAATCCAATCCCGATGAGCAGCGCGATCATCCGCTTGTTGCGCGTCAGCGCGGCAGCGATCGGCCTGTAGCTCAGATAGATCTCAAACGCCCCCGCCGGCGGGCCGGAGGCCGCGAAGCGTAGCGGCACGTATACCTCGACGAGCTGCCCAAGCCCAACCTCGCTGGCGGTCTCAGTGTGCAGACTGGGAGTCACAACCTCCGCGTCGTCAGGTCGCCCCGCGAGAGCGTTCAACAGGTCGTCGCTCGGGATAAGGCTGCGACCGATCAGGGCGTGATCGTCGGAGTAGATGACCTGATCTTTGGTGTTCCAGATCTTGATCCGCGCAAGGTCCTGCGTCACCGATCTCGCGCGCAACTGGTTATCCAAGCTCCGCACACCCGAGGCGCTCAAGCCGTAGCGCAAGTCGTGGGGCGTGAGACGGGGCTGAATCCCGATGCGCGCGATCAGTTGCGCGGATTGATCGGCATCGCTCAATGCGCGTGAGACGACCTGTGCCTGGATCACCCGCGCGAGGATGAACCCCAGCGCGACGATCGGGACGAGGCTCATGAGCGCGACCTGTCGCGTCAGCGTCATGCGCGGCAGCGGCCTCCCACCTCTGTGACGCGGACGCATGCGTTTTCATCGGCTTCCGCCCCCGCGATGCTCAAGCGCGACAGTCAAGAACCGGACGGGTCGACCGGGTCGACCGCGGGCCGACGGGCGCCTTCAGCCTACAAGCGTCCGCAGAAACGCCACCGCGTCACGCAGGCGAGACAGTTCCTCCCGCAGAGCGTCCTGCCAGCTGGCCGGCGGATAGGCCACGCATGTGACCGCCAGGAAGCGGTCCACCTCGACCCCGCGGTCGTCGCTCAGCAGGGCGTAGGTGACGCGATCGACCCACATGCAACTGGCCGCGCGCCACTCCTCGAGCTCACGCTCGTCATCGACCAGCGCGCCCGAGCGCACGAGATGCTCCCCGCCCGCGATGTGCTTCGCGGCCTTGTGCCAGGCGCCGCCCCCGTCGGTCATTTCCCGACCATGCGCACAGTCAGCTGGGACGGATCACCGGGCCGCGAGCTCAGTCCAGCCCGAGCATGCCAGGTAGCTCGTCGAGGGAGTGGACGATCTCTGCGCCCGCGAGCCGGAGCGCCGCCTCGTCGCTGTCGGCCGCATAGCCGATCGCGCGCATGTTGGCGGATACCGCAGCCGTGACGCCTGACGGCGTGTCCTCGACGACCGCGCATTCAGCCGGCTGGGCGCCCATCGTCTGAGCGGCGAACAGGAACAGGTCAGGATGGGGCTTGCCTCGGGGGACAGAGTGCGCGGAGAACAGCGCGCGATCATCGAAGAGGTCGCGCAAACCCGTCAGCTCCAGCGACAGCCGTGTCTTCTCGAGCTTGCCCTGCGAAGCCACGCACTTCGTTATACCCGCGAGCGTCACCCGTTCGATCGCCTGCCTTGCGCCGCGCACCGGCTCGAGCTCGCGCTCGAACGCCTCCGCTCGCTCGCGCTCGTAGCGCTCGAGCCAGCCTGGTGGGAGCCGGCGTCCGAGCTTCGCCTCCGCGTGCTCGAGCACCTCGCCCAACAACAGCCCCTGGCAGTCCCGGCGAGCCTGGGCGACCGTCGTCGGCAGGCCCTCATCGCTGAGCATGCTCGCGAGCACCCGGTTGGAGATGACCTCGCTGTCCACGAGCACGCCGTCGCAGTCGAAGATCACGAGGCCTCGCCCGCCCATGTGGGCGGAGCCTACCCCGTCGGCATGAGAGCGACCACTTCTGCAAGCTCGCGCGCGGGCGGCCCGTGCAGCTCGCCTTCGCTCAGCGTCAGCGCCCGCGCTCCCGAGAGGCTCGTCGACTCGCCGGTCGTTGCCAGGACCGCAACTCCCTCCTGGGCGAGCGAGTGCAGCAGGGCGAGCACGCCGTCTCGTGCGAGCACGTCGACGTCGATCGTCGGCTCGTCGATGATCAGCAGCCGCGGGCTGTGCGTCAGCGCTCGCGCGATCGCCGCGCGAACCGCCTCCCCGCCGTCGAGCTCCTCCGGGCGACATCTCGCCCACGCGCCGATCTCGACTCGCTCGAGCGACTCGCTCGCGCGTCGCGATGCTGTCGCCAGCGGCACCCCGCGCGCGATCAGGCCACTCGTGAGCTGATCCAGCAACGGCGAGCCGTCGCGAGCGGCAAACGCGCGGTGGCAGTAGCCGATCCCTTCGCCCAGCGTCGCGCCCGGACGCGCGCGCAGGTCGCGCCCTTCGAAGCGCACCGTGCCGCTGTCGGGCGTCTCGATCCCCGCCGCGACCCGAAGCAGCGTCGAGCGCCCCGACCGGCGCGCGCCCCAGATCACGACGACCTCGCCCGACTCGACCGCCAGCGACACGTCGCGCAGCACCGTGCGCCGATCCAGCCGGCCGTAGCGCTTGCCGACGCCGTCGAGCTCGAGCAGGCTCATTGTGGCTGCAGTCGGTCGGCCGCCAGCGCCTTGAACTCACGTCGCGCGTAATCCACCCACGGCAATCTGGCTTCCATCGCCAGCCGCCGCTCCTGTGAGACGAGTCGTTCAGCCAGACCAGAGCCCCGGTCCGCGCACACGTCCTCGACCTCCGGCAACAGCGCGTCGCCGGCCTCCTCCAAGCACGCCTGTCCGTAGCTCTCGATCACGTCCAGCGCGAGCTCGGGCTCACCCGCGAGCACGGCCAACTGGCGCGCGAACAGGCGCGAGCGTCTGAAGTCCTCGCGCATCTGTGCGATCAGTCGCTGCTGATAGTCGCGGACTCCTTCCGCCGTCGCGCGGTAGCCGAGCTTTGGCTGGCGCTCGCTGCCCATCCCGGGGATCTCTTCCACCAGTCCCCTGCAACGGAGGGTGTCAAGCGCCGTATAGATGTATGAGAACCCGCTCAGCTCGAGCATGCCCTCGTAGCTCTGCTCGAAGCGCTGGGCGAGCTCGTATCCGTAGCTTGGGCGCTCGATCACCAGTCCCAGCAGCGCCCAGTGCACAGCCGACTGCATCGGGTTGGCGGCCCTGGGTGGCCTCTTCGCTGTCGCTGTCCTTGCGCTCATCGGATGGGGTAGCCTAAAAGCGCGCAGCCGACATTAGAAGCGACGTTTCTGTCTTTCGCTGACAGTCACGAGGTAGAACATTCGGTGCGCTGACTTGTCAGAGCGGAGCAACCTCTGCATGATCTGTGAACTGTGAACACAGTGAGTCACGCTTCAACGGGCGCTGATGGGGGAAAGCGGGCGAGCGTTCGGTGAGCGCAGCCAACGGCGGCTCCTCTACCAACGGTGAGTTGCCGCGCACGGTCAGGCGGACCTGGAGCTCGCGCTCTCAGGCCGCGGTCGGGCCTCGCCGCGATGACGGCCCCGAGCGCGGCGGCGCGCCGGAGAAGGTCGTCCTCGAGCTTTCCGCCGCGCAGGTGGATCGCGTGATCCGCAGTGCCGCCGAGGGCAGCAGCATGTCGCTGCTGCTCTCCGGGCTGCGCGATGTGCGCGAGATCCTCGCCCGCGAGCCCAGCCAGATGGAGGACAACCGGCTGTCGCGCTCGTTGCTCGCCGGACTCCTGATGCTCGCCTCGTTCCCGACCGACGGCAGCTACCTGGGCAACGCGGAAATCGCGCGGCTGTTGGACATGAATCCGAGCACCACCCATCGTTACGTGTCGACGCTCGTCGCGGTCGGCCTGCTCGAGCGCGACCCCTCGACGCGCCGCTATCGCCTCGTCTGAGCTCTCGGTGACTACGGCGTTGTGAATGACGTCGGCGCCGGCGGTTCGTCGCGGACGCCGTCAACGAGCGCCAACAGCTGCTCGCCGGTGGTTCCCCCAAGCACACGCAGGCGGTGCAGCCGGTAGGGGTTTTCGCTCGGGTGCGCCCAGCCGGGCACCACGGTCGTCGAGCCGGTGTAGCCGGCGGCCTTCACCGCAGCTTCCACCGTCGCGTCGTACAGCCCCGACGGATAGCAGAACCAGTTGACCGGTATGTCGTATCGCCGCTGCAGGATCTTGCGCGCTTCGGCCACCTGATAGCGGAGCTCTTCAGCGTTCAGGCTGATCAGGCTCGCGTGGCTCATTCCCTGTGTGTCCAGCTCCCAGCCGGCCGAAAGCAGGCCACGGATCTCCTGGGGACCAAGGCCCCCCTGAGAGGGCGGCAGCCCTGTCAGCTGGATGTTCTCGTTGCCCACCCAGTCGAGTCGGCGCAGCACCGGTAGCGCCTGCGTGTACTGGGATTGGTAGCCGTTGTCGAAGCTCACCACGATCGGCTTGCCGGCTCCCAGCGGCACCCCACGCCGCCAGTAGGCCTCAGCCTCGTCGAGCGTCACCGCATGCCACCCGGCGTGCTCGAGCGCCCGCATCTGTTCGGCGAACTCCGAGGGTTCCACATAGAGACCCGGGAATGGAGCACCCGGGGGAGGGGCGGCGATCACATGGTAGATGAGGATCGGGATCGCGTCCGTTCCCGGCGGGCCGATGCGCACATCGGTCGCGGGCGCCCTGGACTTCGCATGGTGGGAGTGAGCTCCAGTGCGTGGCGCTCCTGCGCTCGCGGTGGCCCGGGCGGCTGGAGCTCTCCCGCTGGATCCGTGCACCAACACGATCGCCACGATCGCGGCAAAGGCCGCCAGCGCCGCGAGCACGCAGATCGCCGTCAGCCGCCTTCGCCGGAGCTGGCGGCGACGCGCCTCGCGACGAAGCTGCAATGCGTCGAGGTCCATCAGTCGCCCCGGAGACTCGACGGAAGTGGCTGTCCCGGCGGTGGGGGATCGTCCCTCAGCAGTTCCGGCACCGTCACCAGGTGGTAGCCACGGGCGCGCAGTACGCGAATGATCTGGGGCAGCGCTTCGACTGTCTGCGCGCGCGTGCCGCCGGCGTCGTGCATGAGGATGATCGCGCCTGGGTGCGCGCCCGCCAGCGCATGCTGGACGATCACCGACACCCCCGGCTGCAGATAGTCTTCGGTGTCCACCGACCACAGCACCATCAGCAGGTGCAGCGCGTGAAGCTCGCGCATCGTGGTGGCATCGAACGAGCCGTACGGCGGGCGGAAGAGAACCGGCCTGGGACCTCCGAGCAGTTCGATGCGCGCGATCTGTTCGAACAGCTCTTCGTGTTGGTCGCGTGCGGAGAGCGTGGCCATTTCCGGGTGCGTCTCGGTGTGATCGCCGATCACGTCGCCGTCTCTGAGCTCGCGCACGGCGGAGGCGCTGAAATAGCGCAGCATCTCGCCGATCACGAAGAACGTCGCATGCACGCGAAAACGCTCGAGCACGCTCAACACGCCCGGCGTGTACGGTCCGGGGCCGTCGTCGAAGGTCAGCGCGACGTCACGTCCACGCGCCGCGCCTTCTTTCACGAACGGCGTGTAGGCCAGCACTGAGGCCACAGCCTCGCCACCGGTCACCGTCGGGACCCCCGGCGCCGGCGCGCGCGTCGCGCGTCTCGTGCCCCTTGCCGCGACGCGGGATGCCGATCGGGTGTGGCCTGGTCCGGATACGAGCACCGCCGCCGCGGCGAGCACGCCTGCGAGCAACGCTCCAGCCGCCAGGCGCCGACGCTGGACGCGTACGCGCCGGGACGGACCGCCACCGTCGCCGCTTCCGTCAGGTGGACGCGGCCCGACGCCGGAGCGACTCCCATCGTCGAAGTTCCAGTTCCAGCGGCCGGGCATGGGCAGATGCTAGAGGCGTGCCCAGGCGTCAGAACGGCGCACCGGCGGTCGTCTGTCGCCACTCCAGGAGATTTACGGTTCGGGACCGACCTGCTCGATGAACGCCGCGAGCGCGGCCACCTGACGAGGCTGATCGGTGAGGTGCAGGCGGGCGACAGCAGCCAACATCGGCGCTGGGTCATAGCCCTTCAGCAGCTCCGCGCGCGGGTCCTCCAGGCCCTTGCGCAGAAACGGTTCGTCGACCAGCGCCTTGCGCCCGTCTGCCAATCTCACAACGTGTCCGGCGAAGCTCGAGAAGCTTGGTCCCAAGCCGGATTTGCCCGTCATCAGATGGCATGCCGAGCAGCCGTCGGCGACGATCAGGCGCGCGCCCTGCGCGATCAGCTTCTGCTCGTGCGAGAACGGTTCGGTGACGTATGCGGGGACGCTCGAGGAGGCGGTGCGCTGCTCGCTCGTGCCGGCGCCGGCGCCGCAGCCCGCGAGCGTCAGCGCCAGTAGTCCCCCCTGGAGCGTTCTGAGCACGTTCATCGTGCAACAGTGTCTCGAACCGTGTAGCGCTGTAGCTATCCTGAACGGGAGCCTCCGGGATGAGCACGAGCCAGATAGCAGAGCGGACCGTCGTCGAGCCGTCCACCGGGCGCCGTGAGGTGTTGGAGCTCGACGTCTCGGGCATGACGTGCGGCTCCTGTGCGGCGCGCGTACAGCGCACACTCTCGCGGCAGCCTGGCGTCAGCGAGGCGCTCGTCAACTACGCGACCGGGCGCGCGACCGTCGCGCTCGATGCGGGCGCTGTCGATGCCGAGCAGCTCGCAGCCGCCGTGCGGAGCATCGGCTACGGCGCCGCACCGGTGGCGCCCAGCGCCGGCGAGCTGGCGCACAACTTCGAGGAGCTCGAACGGCGGGAGGCGCGCGAGCAGGCGGGCCTGGTGCGCAGGATCGCCCTCGCGGTGCCGCTCGCGGTAGCAATCGCTGCGCTGACCTACGCCGAGCCCCACGACACCACCGCACGCTGGATCGTGGCCGCGCTCGCGGTTCCAGTGCAGTTCTGGTGCGGGCTGCCATTCCTGAGCTCCGCATGGACCCGCGCTCGCGCCCGCGCCACCAACATGGACACGTTGATCGCGCTCTCGACGCTCGCGAGCTTCGTCTACTCGACCGTGATGCTGCTCACCGCGAGCCCGGTATACGAGCATGGCGTGCCGGTCGGCAAGTTCAACATGGCGCTCGACTACGACATGGGTGCGACGATCATCGCCGCGCTCCTCATCGCACGCTGGTGTGAGGCCAAGGCCCGCAGCAGCTCCGGGCGTGCCGTGCGCGAGCTGGCGCAGCTCGGAGCGACCCAGGCGCGGTTGATCGACCCCGCAGAGCCCACGGCGCCCGAGCGTCTCGTCGGCGTCGAGCAGGTTCACCGCGGAGATGTGTTTCGCGTCCGTCCCGGCGACAGCATCCCCGTCGACGGAATCGTCATCGCCGGGGCCTCGGCTGTAGATGAGTCGATGCTCACCGGTGAGTCGCTACCGGTGGAGAAGGACCTAGGCTCGCTCCTCACCGGCGCCACGCTGAACGTCGACGGGGTACTGGAGGCGCGCGCCACTGCTGTCGGCGCCGAAACGGCGCTCTCGCAGCTGGTCGCGCTGGTCGAGCGCGCGCAGGCCTCCAAGCCGCGTATCCAGCGGCTCGCTGACCAGATCGCGGGCGTGTTCGTGCCTGTCGTGCTGGTGCTCGCAGCGCTCACCGCGGTCGTGTGGGTGATCACCGGCGACGGCCTCCAGGGCATGTTCGCCTCGATGCACCTGCAACGCGGCATCGACGCCACGATCGCGGTGCTGATCGTCGCCTGCCCTTGCGCGCTGGGACTTGCGACACCGGTGGCGATCCTCGTGGGCACCGGCCGCGGGGCGAGACTCGGGTTGCTGATTCGCAGCGCTGAGATCCTCGAGCGAAGCCAGCACCTGGACACGATCGTGCTCGACAAGACCGGAACGGTCACCACGGGCGAGCTCTCGCTCGCCGACGTCTGGAGCGCGCCTGGCGAGGATCCCAAGCGCCTGCTGGCGCTCGCCGCCTCCGCCGAGGCCGGCTCCGAGCACCCTGTTGCGCTCGCGGTCGTCACCGCCGCGCGGGAGCGCGAGCTCCAGCTCGCGCCGGTGAGCGAGTTTCGCTCGACGCCCGGCCGCGGCGTGCGGGTGCTGCTCGACGGCTCCGAGGTATGGGTTGGGCGTCCGAGCACGCTCGAGAATCGGGCCGAGCTCTCACGCGTGCTCGAGGATTGGGAGAGCGCTGGGCGCACCGCCGTGGTGCTCGAGCGTGACGGGAACCTCCTCGGTGCGCTCGCTTTGGCCGACACGATCAAGCCCGAGGCCCGCGCGGCGGTCGCGGGGTTGCGCAGCATGGGCATCGAGGTCGAGCTGTTGACCGGCGACAACCCGCGCGCCGCGCGGGCGGTTGCCGCGGCTGTGGGTATCGAGCACGTGCTTGCCGAGGTCAGCCCGAGCGGCAAGCTCGAGGAGATCGCTCGCCTGCAGGGGGAGGGGCACCGAGTGGGGATGGTCGGCGACGGCGTCAACGACGCGGCGGCTCTCGCACGCGCGGATCTTGGGATCGCGATGGGGACCGGCGTCGGCGCAGCGATCGAGGCGGCCGACATCAGCGTGCTCTCCGGCGATCTGCGTGGCGTGGCACGGGCGCTGCGACTCGCACGGGAGACCTACACGATCGTGCTCCAGAACCTCGGCTGGGCGTTTGGCTACAACCTGATCGCCCTACCGCTGGCGATGACAGGGCTTCTCAGTCCTGCGCTGGCCGCGGTCGCCATGGGCTTGTCGAGCATCACCGTCGTCGCCAACAGCCTGCGCCTGCGGCGCTTCGGCCGCCCCGGGCGCGCGACCCCGGTGCGCAGCTCCCGCGAGCGCCTGGCAAGCATCGCCGCCGCCGCTGCGATCCCCGCCGTGCTGCTCGGCGGTCTCGTGCTTGCCGTACCGGATTCCTTCGCCGTGCCGCGCTCCGCCTCGATCACTCTGCGCGAGCCGGCCGGCGAGACGCTCGAGGTCTACGCCGAACCGCTGCGCCCTGGCAAAGTCAACCTCCACCTCTACCTGGAGGGGACGACGAGCGCGCGCGTGGGCTACCGCTCGATCTCGCTGAGCGCGACTTCACAGACCGGAAGCCACACCCGTGTCGGCTTCTATCGCGCCGGCACCGGCCACGAGATCGCCGAAGTCCAACTCACGCGCGGCGTCTGGGACTTCCACATCGCCGGCGTGGACGGCGCCGGGCGTCCTCTGCGCGGCTCCTTCGCGGTACCGATCAACTGAGCGGCCCGCTACGAGGCGAGCGCAAGGCTGTATCCGGCTGCTTCCACGGCGCGTCGTACCGACTCGTCGTCGATCTCGCCGCCGTGCACCACGAGTGCGCCGCTGGCCAGGTGCACCTCCACGGCCTCGACGCCGGGGAGGTCGCCCACCTCGGTGCTGACTGCGGCGACGCAGTGCTCGCAGGACATGCCAGAAACGCTGTAGGTGTGCTGTTCGACGGTGCTCATCCGGCCTGAAGTCTAGCCGCGGGCCGCGCATGCCAGGAGGGCCTGGCATGGGTGCGCGCATCGGTTCGCCGCCAAATGCGTGAGAATCACCGTATGCACGTGACAGCCAAGGCCGACTACGCCGTGCGAGCGGTCGTCGAGCTAGCCGACAGCGCCCAGGGTTCGCCGCGCAAGGTGGACGAAGTCGCTCAGGCCCAGAGCATCCCCGTGTCCTTCCTGGAGAACATCCTCACGCAGCTGCGTTCGTCCGGCATCGTCCGCAGCCAGCGGGGACCCGAGGGCGGATACTGGCTTGCGCGCCCGGCGGAGGAGGTCAACCTCGCACAGATCATCCGCGCTGTCGAGGGGCCGCTGGTCGGTGTCCGTGGACAGCGACCCGAGGAGGTCGAGTACGCCGGCTCGGCGGAGAGCCTGCAGCAGGTCTGGATCGCCCTGCGCTCCAACCTGCGCAAAGTCCTCGAGAACGTGACCGTCGCAGACGTCGCCGAAGGCCGGCTGCCGAAGGAGATCCTCGCGCTCACCCGCGCCGAGGAAGCCTGGCAGACGCGCTGAGAGCGCATACCGGGTCGCGCATAGCAGCGACCTGGAGCGGGTAAACCCCGCTCAACGCTCGTGCAACGAGCAGCGCTGTCGAGTACCCTGTCAAGGGTCGCCGCCGGACCACTGTCAAGTGCTCCGGCCTCGTCGACTCCTATTCCAACCGCAAGCTCCCCGTCCCCGCGAGCCACCCACCCCAAGGAGGTCCCGCCCCGATGTCAGCCCCGCCCACCGCCGTTTCGAGCGACTCGAGCCCGGCCACCACGCAGGCCGCCGAGGCCGCCGTCGAGGCGATCGCCGGCGCCGCCAACCAGGAGGTCACGTTCTCCCTGGCGCTGACACAGGAGCAGAAGGACATTCGCGAGTGGGTCCACGGCTTCGCAGCAGACGTCGTGCGACCGGCCGCGCACGAGTGGGACGAGAAGGAGCAGACGCCGTGGCCGATCATCCAGGAGGCGGCGAAGATCGGCCTTTACGGCTTCGAAGGGCTCGCGCAGTTCTTCGCTGACCCGACGGGTCTGACGCTGCCGATCGTCAACGAGGAGCTGTTCTGGGGCGATGCTGGGATCGGCATGTCGATCATGGGCACCGCGCTCGCAGTGGCCGCGATCTTCGGCCAGGGCTCCGGCGAGCAGATCGGCGAATGGATTCCGCGCTGCTTCGGCACCCTCGACGACGTCAAGGTGGCAGCGTTCTGCGCGTCCGAGCCAAACGCCGGCTCGGACGTCTCCGGCGTACGTACGAGCGCGAAGTTCGACGAGGCGGCGGGGGAGTGGGTCATCAACGGCCAGAAGGCGTGGGCGACGAACGGCGGGATCGCCGACGTGCATGTGGTGATCGCGTCCGTCGACCGCGAGCTCGGCTCCAAAGGTCACGCGGCATTCGTCGTGCCAATGAGCGAAGCCACGGGGATCTCACAGGGCACGAAGGTTTCAAAGCATGGCCTGCGCGCATCGCATACCGCAGACGTGTTCCTGGACGACTGCCGCGTGCCCGCGGGCTACGTGCTGGGCGGCAAGGAGAAGCTAGACGAGCGCCTGGCGCGGGTACGCGAGGGCAAGCGCGGCAACTCGCAGGCGGCGATGCAGACCTTCGAGTCCTCGCGCCCGACCGTCGGCGCACAGGCGCTCGGCATTGCGCGCGCCGCATACGAGTATTCCCTCGAGTACGCCAAGGAGCGCGAGCAGTTCGGCCGCAAGATCGTCGAGAACCAGTCGATCGCGTTCACGCTCGCGCGCATGAAGCTCGAGCTCGACGCCGCCAGGCTGCTCGTCTGGCGCGCCTCGTGGATGGGTCGCAACCAGGTCCCGTTCGAGAACGCCGAGGGCTCGATGAGCAAGCTCAAGGCGGGCGAGGTCGCTGTGTGGGTCACCGAGCGGGCGATCCAGATCCTCGGCGGCAACGGCTACACGCGCGAGTTCCCCGTCGAGCGCTGGCACCGCGACGCGAAGATCTACGACATCTTCGAGGGCACCGCCGAGATCCAGCAGCTCGTGATCGCGCGCGCTATCTCCGGGATGCACATCAAGTAGCCCTGTGAGCCAAATCTGGAGAGTGCGTTTCGGTGAGAAGTGCCCTGTCGGGGGGTGCTCGTCCAGGCTGCGGGGCACGCCTCGCGCCAGCTCTCGCGCCAGTCGTGCGACCCTTTGTCGTGTCAGATGTCGCATAGGCGTCGTGGAGCGCCCGAAACGGCTGCCGTCAGTGTGCTTGCGGCGGCAGTAGCGCCGTCTTGTGGCGACCACGCCGTCGTTCCCCAAGATTTCCCGACTCGGAACCTTGCAACTCGAGCGAACCTCGTGCTTCTGGAGGCAACGCCAGCTAACTGGAGCGAACTCGACGTGCTACCGGCGACTCATAATCGATAGGTCGCAGCTTCCAGTCCCGGCTGGCTTCCGCCAAAAACGCCTGCAAACGGAACAGAATGGAGCCTACCAGGAGCCTGGGACGGCACGCCATCTTTCCCTGCATCTTTCCCCAGCGGTCGTTTCGCGGTCGCCGGACCAAAGTGTGCGTCGGATAGAGGGCTCGCCGGGGAGGCACTGCATGCCAAATCCGTTGGCCGGTTCGCTCGAGTTGGGGTCTATATCCGCATGCAAGCAACAACGACGGACAATCCGTTGGGGCACGACAGGCTCCTTCGGCCAGATCAGGCTGCCTGGTATCTCAACGTCAAGACGAGCTGGGTCTA
>DATBZG010000167.1:0-6126 GCA_036513335.1 Solirubrobacteraceae bacterium
GTGCGCACCCATTCGAGCTCTGCCGCGATCGTCCGCTGGCGACCCTTCTCCGAGCGATCTTCCTGGGCCAGCCGCGTCTGCTTCTGCTCGAGCCAGCTGGAGTAGTTGCCCTGATAGGGGATGCCCTTGCCACGGTCGAGCTCGAGGATCCAGCCGGCGACGTTGTCGAGGAAGTAACGGTCGTGGGTGACGGCCACGATTGCGCCCTTGTACTCGGCGAGGTGCTGCTCCAGCCAAGCGACCGACTCGGCGTCCAGATGGTTGGTGGGCTCGTCCAGCAGCAGCAGGTCCGGCGCGCGCAGCAGCAGCCGGCACAGCGCCACGCGCCGGCGCTCACCGCCTGAGAGCGTGCTCACATCAGCGTCCGGCGGCGGCAGGCGCAGCGCATCCATCGCGTATTCCAGCTGCGTCTCGAGGTTCCACGCGTCGGCCGCTTCGATCTTCGCCTGGATCTTGCCGAACTCCTCAGCCGTCTCATCGGAGTAGTTGGCGGCCAGCTCGTTGAAGCGGTCCAGCAGCGCCTTCGTCTCCGCGACGCCGTCCTCGACGTTGCCTTTGACGTCCTTGCGCTCGTCCAGGTGCGGCTCCTGCTCGAGCATTCCAACGCTCGCGCCGGGGGCGAGCGCGGCTTCGCCACGGTACTCCTCGTCCACGCCCGCCATGATCCGCAGCAGCGTGGACTTGCCCGCGCCGTTGTAGCCGAGCACGCCGATCTTGGCGCCCGGATAGAACGCGAGGGACACATCGTCGAGCACCGTCTTGTCCGGCGGGTGCAGCTTGGACAGGCGGTGCATCGTAAAGATGTACTGAGAAGACATTCGCACGCAGGATAGGACCTTGCCCGCCTCGCTAACGTTGTCGGGTCATGCCTACCACCGTCCTGGACGTCGAGCAGCACCTACTCCTACTGGAGCTCGAGGCGCCGTTCACCAAGCGCGACGTGCAGCTCGCCAGGCGGCGCATGGCCAAGCGCTGGCACCCGGACGTGGCGCCGCAGGGTCGCCAGTACGAGCATGAGCGCCATCTGAAGGCGATCAACGAGGCCGCCGACCAGCTGGAGCGGCTGGCCGAGGGCTCGCGCGGCGGCAAAGTGACCGCCAACGCGGTCAAAGTCAGCGCGGCCGCCGCCCGCCGCGAGCGCGAAGAGGCGGGCCGGCGCGCGTATGAAACCGAGCAGCGCGCCCGCGCCGCCGCCAAAGACAGAGCCGAGCACGACCCGTTCGGCAGCCGCGTGCCCGACCACTCGGTCGTGCACCGCTACGCGCGCTGCATCTCCTACCCCGAGTGGGGTGTGGGCACGGTCGCCGGCATCTACTTCTCATCGGACCCGGTGGCTGCCGGTGAGGAGGTCCAGCAGTGGGCGCGCGTGAAGTTCAGCCACGGCATTCGCACGGTCCCGGCCGGCAGCATGAAATTCGTCGACTTCTCAAAGCCCGATCCCGCCGAGGAGCGCGTCGAGCGCTTCCTCGTCGCCGCACAGCGCGCGATGGCCGAAGGCGAGTACCTGCTCGCCGCACAACGGCTGATCTACGCGCGCGACGCCGAGCCTCGCAACATCGCCGTGCTGCGCCTGATGACGCTCGCGTTCTGGAATGCCGGAAAGCTGGAGGAGGCGGGCCGCGCCGTGCGCGACTGGGCGCGTGTCGACGGCGACCGGCCCGCCGCGCATCGCTTCGCAGCGAGGATCTACGAAGACATGGGCGCGATCGACCTCGCGGAGGAGGCCGCCGAGCGCTCCGCGCTGCGCGGTCCATCCGACGCCAGCGCCTGGGAGCGCCTGGGACGGCTGCGGCTGCAGCTGATGGACCGCGAGGGTGCCCTGGAGGCCTTCAGACGGGCGATCGCGCTCGGCGCCGGCGAGGACCTGAACACGCTGGTGGAGCAGGCGCTCGCGATCGAGCCCAGCCTCGCCGGTTAGACGACGCCCGCCCGCTAGAGGATGTTCACTGCGCGCGATACGACCAGGCCGATCGTCACCAGCGAGACGAGCGACTGGATGCCCATGACCCCCTTCGCCTTCAGCGTCAGAGGCATAGTGTCCGTGGGGGAAAAGGCCGTGCCGTTCGTCAGGGACACATACAGGTAGTCGAAGAACTGCGGTCGCCAGTAGCGCGGCTCGATGCGGTCGTCTGACATCTGCGGGAACAGGAAGTCCGGGGGGCCGTCGTGGCCCGCGGCTCTGCGTCCCGGGCCGCCGCGATCGATCTCCCAGTACCAGAGCGCGAAGATCAGGAAGTTCGTCAGCCAGATGAGCATCCCCGAGACGACCAGCTCGGTGCCTTTGGAGACGTTGTGGTGCAGAAGCAGGTTCGTGAGCTGCACGAGCGAGACGATGTTGGCGGCGCTGACGAACGCCGTCAGTGCGATCGCCGTCCGGCGACGCGTCTTGTGCTCATGCTCGAGCTGTCGCGGCGTGGCCATCGACAGGCCGATCAGCAGGACACCCTCGAGCGCCGGCACGAGCCATGTCGGCCCGACGGTCAGGCGCTTGGTGAGGCCGACCTGCAGGCCGATCGCGACAAGCACTGTGACCTGCACCGGCCAGAACGCCTCCGGCCCGGCCGGCGGCGGGTAGGTGCGGCCCTGCGGGGTCGATGCGGCGTCGGCCACGAACCGAGAGGGTATGGGGCGCATCGGAGGGCGCTACGCTGAGCTGAGATGGGCCTCGAGAATCCAGTCCACCTGATCTTCATCGCCGCGGTCGCGCTGATCGTGCTGGGGCCCAAACGCCTGCCCGAAATCGCCAGAGCGCTCGGGAACGGGATTCGTGAGTTTCGTGAGTCCGTGAGCCAGGACCCCGCGGCGCACGTGCCGCCGGCTGCTGCGCATCAGCACGTCGCCCAGCCGCCCCCGCCGTACGTGGCGCCGCCGGTCCCGCAGGAGCCCGCCGCGCAGCAGCCGGTCTCCGAAGATCGCTAGGAGCAGGGACTTTGCCTGCGGTCCGTCGTGCCCGCTAGATTCGCGCCGTGCGCCTGATCGTCGCCCGCTGCCAGGTCTCCTACGCCGGGCGTCTCACCACCGTGCTGCCCGAGGCGGTCAGGCTGCTGATGGTCAAGGCGGACGGCACCTTCATGGTGTGGGCCGACGGCGGCGGCTCCAGCGTGAAGCCGCTCAACTGGATGTCTGCGCCGACGGTGATCGAGGAGGAGCTGGACGACGCCGGTGGGCTGCAGCGGCTCGTCGTGCGTAAGCGCGGCCAGGAGGATCGCCTCGAGATAGCGGTCGAGGAGGTGTTCTCGGACTCCGATCACGAGCTCGACACGCAGGCGACGCTCGAGAAGGAGGGGGTCGAGCGCGAGCTGCAGGAGCTGCTGGCCGGCGCCCCCGAGTGGTGTGGGGAGGGGCTGCGGCTCGTGCGCCGGGAGTGGCCCACCGACATCGGACCCGTGGATCTGATGTGCCGAGACGGCGAGGACGAGTGGATCGCCGTGGAGATCAAGCGCGTCGCGACGATCGACGCCGTCGAGCAGCTGACGCGCTATCTGCAGCGCATTCGTCTGGACCCCGCGCTCGGCTCCTGCCGCGGCGTGCTGGCCGCGCAGGTGATCAAGCCGCAGGCGCGCGTGCTCGCCGAGTCGCGCGGAATCGACTGCGTGGAGGTCGACCCTCAGGTCCTGCGGGGCGAGCGCGAGCCGGAGCTGAAGCTGTTCGTCGCGTAGCTTCGCGGATAGGCTGGTGTCTCTTTCAGCCGAACAAGGAGCCGCGCAATGAGCACCGAGCAAGCCACTGCCACCGCCTCGTCCCAGGAGGGTGAGCCGGTCCTGACGGAGCGTCGCGGGAACGTCCTGCTGATCACGCTCAATCGGCCGCAGGTGCGCAACGCCGTCAACGCAGCGCTCGCCGTCGGCCTCGCCGGTGCGCTCGAGGAGCTAGACGGGGACGACAGTCTGGCGGTAGGAGTGCTCACCGGTGCGGGGGGCTTCTTCTGCGCGGGGATGGACCTGGGGGCGTTCGTCAAGGGCGAGTCTCCCTGGTTCGGCGACCGCGGCTTTGCCGGGATCGCCCAGCGCTCGGCCCGCAAGCCGCTGATCGCCGCGATCGAGGGCTTCGCCGTTGCCGGTGGCATGGAGATAGCCCTCGCCTGCGACCTGATCGTCGCCGCAAATGGTGCCAAAATGGGGATCCCCGAGGCCAAGCGCTCGCTCGTGGCCGCCGGCGGCGCGCTGCTGCGGCTGCCGCGGAGGATGCCCTACCACGTCGTGATGGAGCTGGCGCTGACCGGCGACACGATGCCCGCCGAGCGCTTTCACGAGTTCGGCGTCGTCAACAGTCTCGCCGAGCCCGGATCCGCCGTCGAGGTTGCGCTCGAGCTCGCCGGGCGCCTGGCCAAGAACGGCCCGCTAGCGCTTGTCGCCTCCAAGCAGATCCTGCAGGAGCAGTTCGACTGGTCGAGCGCCGAGATGTGGGAGAAGCAGGGCGCCATCTCCGGCCCCGTGTTCGTCTCCGAGGACTCCAAGGAGGGTGCCAACGCCTTCAAGGAGAAGCGCGAGCCCGTGTGGAAAGGGCGTTAGCGCGCGCAGCGACCGCGAGTGCAGTGACCGGCGCCGCTACGGCCGTGCGGGCCGCGCGCGAACGTGTCACCCGAAATCGGCAGCAGAATCAGTAGCCGCGACGCTTGCGCTTGCGCTGACGGCGGACCGCCAGGAAACGCCGCCACAGCGCCCACATCTCAGCGCTCTCCCGGCGTCTTTCGCGGGTATTGGGAGATCGGCTGGCGCAGGTCTATCGCTGTTGTCACGATCCGGTTCTGTTCGTCGATGTGCGCTGCCGGGTAGCCCTCGCCCGGGCTCGCGCGCTCGGGGCGCCCGATGTACCCGAAGTGCATCCCCTCGGGCATGATCTGCATCAGGCGCGGGAACATGTGTGCCCGCGCGCCCATGTTGCGCGGCTCCTCCTGCACCCACAGGACCTCACGCAGGTTCGAGTAGCGCGCCATCAGCTCCAGGATCTGGCGTTCCGGGAACGGGTACAGCAGCTCCACGCGCGCAACCGCCAGGCCCGGGTGGGCGGCGCGATCCGGGTGGCCGACCAGGTCGTAGTAGATCTTGCCCGTGCACAGCACCAGGCGCGTCACCTGATCGTCCTGCACGCCCGGCTCCGCCATCACCGGCTGGAAGCTCGTGCCCTCCGCCATGTCCTGCACCGAGCTCGCCGCCTGCGCCAGGCGCAGCAGCGACTTCGGCGTCATCACCACCAGCGGACGTTGCTTTGCCACGCGCGCCTGACGGCGCAGCAGGTGGAAGTACTGAGCAGGGGTAGTCGGACTCGCCACGCGGATGTTCCCCTCCGCAGCCGAGCGCAGGAAGCGCTCCAGGCGCGCCGAGGAGTGCTCCGGGCCCGAGCCCTCGTAGCCGTGCGGCAGCAGCAGCGTCAGGCGCGAGGTCTGACCCCACTTTGCCAGGCCCGACACGATGAACTGGTCGATGATCACCTGCGCCGAGTTCACGAAGTCGCCGAACTGAGCCTCCCACAGCACGAGCGTCTCCGGCGCCTCCTGGCTGTAGCCATACTCGAAGCCCATGCACGCGAGCTCTGACAGCGGGCTGTTGTGCAGCTCCAGCGGCGCCAGCGCGTCCGGCAGGCTCTGGATCGGGCACACCGTCTGACCGGTCTTCGCGTCGTGCAGGACCATGTGGCGCTGGCTGAACGTACCGCGCTCGGTGTCCTGGCCGGTGAGGCGCAGCGGCGTGCCCTCCGTCAACAGCGAAGCGAATGCCAGCGCCTCCGCGTGGGCCCAGTCGATGCCCGGTGCCGCGCCCTCGGCGAGCGCGTCGTGGCGGCGCTCCAGCTGTTTGACGAGCTTCGGGTGAACCGTGAAGCCCTCCGGCACGCGCAGCAGCTGCTCGCCCAACTCCCGCAGCCTCATCGCCGGCACCGCCGTCTCCACCTCCGGGCTGGGCGAGCGGTCGAGCTGGTACTCGCCCGTCGTGTGCTCGGACTCGTGCTCGGCAGCCGCCGCGATCTTCGCCTTCAGGCGCTGGTGCAGCAAAGTCAGGTTGTCCCAGACCTCCTGCGCCTGGCGCTCGACCTCCTCTTTGGAGACAACACCCTCCGTCACAAGACGGTCGGCCCACAGTTCGGACACGCGTTTCTTCGTCTTGATCTTCGCGTACATCTCCGGCTGCG
>DATBZG010000168.1:0-4860 GCA_036513335.1 Solirubrobacteraceae bacterium
GAGCTGCAGAAAGTGGAGGGCACCGACCCGCTCGGCAACGTCCAGGTCTCATCCACGATCAGGATGCGCCACAACGTCGGCGACCCGTTCCGCGTGCTCGGGCTGCTGGATCAGGTGAAACACGACATTCTGGCGACGTAGGCCAGGCCGAGTTCAGCCCCGCCGAGTTCAGCCCCGGCTGGCCTGCGCAATGAGCTCGCCGGCAACACGGTCGGTCGCCTGTCCGGTCCCGCCAAGCAGCCTGCGCGAGAGCTGGGCGCGTCGGAAGTAGAGCGGCGCGTCGTGCTCCCAGGTTGCTCCGATGCCGCCGTGCACGGAGATCATCGTGCGCGCGGCCTCGTCGAGCGCACGTCCACCGACGGAGCGGGCGGCGCTGGCTGCGAGCGGGAACTCCTCGGGGGCGCCGTTGCGCGCCCAGCCGGCGTAGTAGAGCAGCGAGCGACCGTTCTCGAGCTGGCGCAGGACCTCGGTCAAGGAGTGCTTGACTGCCTGGTAGGAGCCGATGGCGCGCCCGAAGGTGAAGCGCTCCTTGGCGTAGGCGACGGACACGTCTAGCGCGGTCTCGACGCTGCCGAGCGACTCGGCGGCGACGAGCGCCTGTGCGAGGTACCAGGCTGCGGCGAGGGACTCCTCGGGAGCGTCGAGCAGGACGGCGCTTGCGCTGTCGAGCTTGACGTGGCCGAGCGAGCGGGTGGCGTCGTAGCGGCTGACCGGTTCGATGCTGACGCCACCGGCGTCGGCGGCGAGGGCGATCCCGACGGGCTTGCCGTCAAGCAGCGCCGCTCCGACGAGCAGGTCGGCTCCGGGGGCGTCGGGCACGAAAGCGAAGCTGCCGGTCACAGAGATGCGACCCTCCTCACCGCCGGCCTGCGCCACTGGCAGCGCGGCGCGCGCGAGCCCGCTCGCGGGGTCGGCGGTCCAGCGCTCGTCAAGCTCGGTGGGCGGCTGCGCGGGCAGGTAGGCGGCACGGCGCTCGCCGGTGGCGAGGTCGTCCAGGTCGCCCGCGGAGTTGGGCGCGTCGCTGAGGATGGCGGTGGCGGGCAGGTGCCCGAGCAGCGGGATGCCGGCGATCACGCGCCCGCACTCGCTGAGCACGAGCATGGCGTCGAACGCGTCAAGGCCGGCGCCGCCGTGGTCTTCGTCGATCAGCAGGCCGGGCCAGCCGGCCTCCTTGGCGGTGGGCCAGAGGTCGGGCATGGCGTCGGCATTGCCGTCGAGCGCCTCGCGTGCGGCTTCGAGGGTCTTGAAGCGCGATAGTGCCCCGCGGGCGGCCTCGCGCAGGAATACCTGCTCGTCTGAGAGTGCGAGATTCATGCCGGCGCTCCTTCCTTTGAACGCAGCTCGGAGAACGGAATGCCCTTGTCCAGGCGCGGCTCGGGGGGCAGCCCGAGGACGCGCTCACCGATCGTGTTGCGCAGGATCTCTTCGGTGCCGCCGGCTGACTTCAGCCCGGGCAGGAAGGAGATCATGTAGGCCCACTGGCTGTCCTCGGACAGCGCGTCGGGGCCGACGACGTCGGCGATCAGATCACCGGCCTTGATCGCTCCGGAGACGATCGTGACCTTGGCGAGCCCGGCCTCGGGACCGGGGATCTGGCCCTTCTGCAGTGCGGTGAGCGTGCGGTAGCCGGTGAACCTGACGGCGAGCAGCTCGCTGGCGATCTCGCCGAGCTTGTGGCGTATCTCGGGGTCGAGGCGTGCGTGCTCGTCGGCGGCGATGGCGCCGGCGAAGCGGTTGGAGTTGTAGCCCATGCCCTCGCTGCCGAGGCCGATCGTGACGCGCTCGAACATGAGCGTGGTGAGCGCTGTGCCCCAGCCGTTTCCGACACCGCCGACGACAGCGCCCTCCTCGAGCGAGACGTCGTCGAAGAAGACCTCGTTGAACTCGGCCTCGCCGGAGATCTGGCGCAGGCCGCGCACGGTGACTCCGTCGGCGTCGATAGGGACGATGAACATGGTCAGGCCCTTGTGCTTGGGCACGTCGGCGTCGGTGCGGGCGAGCAGCAGCCCGTAGGAGGCGAACTGGGCGTTGGTGGTCCAGACCTTCTGGCCGGAGAGACGCCAGCTGCCGTCGTCCTGCTGACGGGCGCGGGTCTGCACGGCGGCGAGGTCGGAGCCGGCGGCGGGCTCGGAGAACAACTGGCACCAGACCTCGTCGCCGTGCAGCAGCGGCGCGAGATAGCGGGACTTCTGCTCCTCGGAGCCGTGGGCGATGATCGTGGGCCCGAGCATGCCGACGCCGATCGCGTCGAGGATGCCGGGTACGCCGGCACGGCCGATCTCCTGGTTGCAGACGACCTGCTCGATCGGGCCGAGGCTCTGGCCGCCGTACTCCTTGGGCCAGGTCACACCGGCGAGCCCGCCCTCGGCGAGCTTGCCCTGCCAGACGCGGCGGGCGGCGATGATCTCGTCCTCGTCCTGGATCGCTCCGGGACCTTGCAAAATGGGTGCTTCGCTCTTGTGCTCGTCGAGCCAGCTGCGCACCTGTGCGCGGTAGGCGGCCTGCTCTGGGGTGTCGTCGAGATCCACTTCGGCTCCTTTGGCTGACTGACCAGTCAATCTAGCGGACCTGGAACGGTACACCCATGCGGTTGGCGGTGCGAATCGCGTCTGGACGGCAGCGCGTCAGACCCCGGGCGGGAACGGCTCCTCGGGGACGATTGGCTGGTGGTAGACGCGCTCGAAGCCTAGGTCGAGCAGCTGGCGGTCCTGCGTGCCGGGGGCGTCGGAGTCGAGCACGATCGCGCCGAGGCGCACGCCGTGGCGCTCGGCGGTGGCGACGAGACAGCGACCGGCGGCTTCGGTTTGGCCTGTCTTCATGCCGGTAACGCCGGGGTATTTGTAGATGAGCAGCGGGTTGTTGTTGTCGAGGTAGAGCTTGCCGCCGTGGATCGGGAACGGCAGGATCGCTTCGTAGGTACCGACGACCTTTGCGATGCGGGGCTGCTCCATGTCGACGTGGGCGAGCACGGCGAGGTCGGCGGCGCAGGAGAAGTTGTTCTGGTTGTAGAAGCCGGAGGGCGAGGAGTAGCGGGTGCAGCCGAGCCCGAGCTTGGCGGCCTCTTCGTTCATACGCACGACGAACTTGCTGACGCTGCCGGCGACGTGCTGGGCGAGCGCGACGGCGGCGTCGTTGCCGGAGGGCAGCAACAGGCCGTAGAGCAGGCTCTCGAGCGGCACGTGCCTGCCGAGTGGCAGCACGCCGACCTTGGATCCCTGCATGTCGATCGCCTGCCTGGTGATGAGCACGCGCGCGTTGGCGGGTGCGGAGGTGACGATCAGCAGCGCGGTCATCATCTTGGTGAGGCTGGCGATGGGCATGCGCACGTAGGCGTTTCGCTGCCAGAGCACCTGACCGGTGGTGAGGTTGAACAGCAGCCCGGCGCGCGGGGGATGCTTGAAGTAGATGTGCACTGGATTCTTGGCGGGCGTGGAGATGCCGCTGAGCGCGAGCGCCGGCTTGCCGAGTGCGAAGCCGGCGGGCGAGCGTGCGACGGTCGCGACAGGGGCGTTCGTGCGTGCGCTGTGCGAGTGTGTGCCGTGAGCGACGCCGTGGGAGCGTTCGCCTGAGCGGCTGGCGAAGGCGAGACCGCCGACGACGGCGACGGCGAGGACGAGCAGCGCGGCGAGCGCGGTTAGGCGCCTGCGTCGCCTGCGCCTGGCGGCGAGGGCTCTGCGGTTGCGGCTGTGGCCGGGCGTGAGGAACGGCGAGCTGCTCATTTGGGGGGAGGATTGCGCAGGGCGCCGACGACTCCGACGCCGAGCAGCACGACGATCAGCAGCGACAGCAGGCTGGCGAACGTGAGGCCACCCTGATTGGAGATGACGGTCAGCGTGAGGAAGGCGAAGCCGATGACGAACAGCAACACGACGCCGAGCACGATGATGCGCGTCATTCGCTGGCTCTGGGAAAGGCGACCATCGGCTCTAGTACACCGCCAGCAGCGGCGGCCGGCCGCTGCGCCGCGCGCTGAAGAGTCTCACGGCGAGCAGCCCGAAGACGACGCAGCCGACGTGGGTGAGGTAGCCGGCGAGCTCGCTGGCGGAGTCGCCGCCGGCGCCGGCGCTGGCGAGGCCCGCGAGGTAGATGTAGAGCTGCTCGGGCAGCCACAGCGCGATCAGCAGCACGGCGGGGACGTCGACGAGCGTGAACATGAATGGGATCGTGGCGAGCGAGATCACCTGCGCGCGCGGGTGCAGCAGCAGGTAGCCGCCGAGCACGGCGGCGACTGCGCCGGAGCTGCCGAGCACGGGAATGCTGGAGCTCGGCTGGACAGCGATCTGGACGCCGAGCGCGAGCAGCCCGCCGAGCAGGTAGAAGGCGGAGAAGCGCATGCGCCCGGTGGCGTCCTCGACGGCGGGACCGAACAGGGCGAGGAAGGCCATGTTGCCGAGGAGGTGCAGGAAGCTGCCATACACGAACAGCGAGGTGACCGCGGTTTTCCACCGCGCGAGGCTGCTGGAGTGGGTGAGCACGTGGGGCGCCGCGCCGTAGTGCCGGGCGACCTCGACGCTGGGTCCGCCGAGGAAGCTGCCGCCGTGGCGGACCTCGAGCACGTAGGCGAGCACGTTGAGCCCGATCAGGAGAACGGTGACCAGCGGGAACCGCGCGAGCGGAATGTTGTCTTTGACGGGGAACATCGCTGCGGGCCCGAGCGCGACGGCCCGCGTCAGAGCTTAGGCGTGCGCGGCGAGCGGCTCGTCACCGGCCAGCGGCCCGACACCGGGGCGGCCCTGCGGGACATGCTGGTCAGCGTGGTAGGAGGAGCGCACGAGCGGGCCGGCGGCCACGTGCTGGAAGCCGAGCTCGTAGGCGGCGGTCTCCAGGGCAGCGAACTCGTCGGGGTGCCAGTAACGCACG
>DATBZG010000169.1:0-2970 GCA_036513335.1 Solirubrobacteraceae bacterium
CGTAGGGCTGGACGATGGCCCAGCTCCCCCCGGGCGGCTGCATCCAGAACTCGTACTCGGGCGTGTCGCCGCTGTCGCAGCCGGCGGTCGCGGTCCACGTGACCGGCGTGCCGGGCGTCGCGTTGGCGGGCGACGGTATGAACGAGACCGACGCGCAGACCGCAGACGACGCTCGACCCAACGGCTCGGCCGGTGAGCCGGTACAGCCGGCCAAGAGCAAGAGGACGGCAAGCAGCGGGGTCACACGGAGGCGTACCGCACCTCTGACTTGTCTTTCGCCATCATGCGGCGATGTCGGGCGCGCGTTCTCGGGCGGCGACAGGGGCCGCTTCGACTTTTGCCAAGTTGTTGAAATCACGGGCCAGATCAAAAACGTCCAGCGGACCGAGCACCCTGCGTGCGGCGCGCAGGACGTCGGCGAAGCAGCGACCGCGCTTGTGCTCGTACCAGGGGCGGATGGGGAGCGCCGCGAGCGGGCTGGTGGAGGCGCCTTCGACGAACCAGAGCACGAGGACGGAGTAGACGAGCCCGACGAAGGGCGCGGTGCGTAGCACGGCGCTCCTGGTGCGCGCGGGCGAGTCGGCGAAGCCGAGCATCTGCTTCGCGTCTCGGAAAAAGACCTCGATCCCCCAGCGCTCGGCGTAGGTCTCGAGGATAGTGCGCACGTTGATGGAAGCGTCGGTGCAGAAAAAGATCCGGTAGGGGATGGCGCCCTTCGGCGTCGCGACGATCACGACGCGCAGTTCTCCGACGCCGCAGGCCCGGTACCACTGCCCGCACAGCGTCTTGTAGCGCACGGTCCTCAGGCGTCCGTAGACCTCGGCGATGCAAGTCAGCCACGGCTCATCGGGGTCCTCGGCGAACGCGGTGGGCTTCGGTAGCGTCTCGCCGCGCTTGCGCGGGCGCCCTGTGCTCGCGCCCGAGGTCGAGGGCAATGCGGTCAGCACGGCATCAGGGCGCATGGCGCCGAAGAGGACGACCCGCGGGGGCAACGCGCGCGTAACCGTGTCGTTGCAGTAGGCGGAGTCGGCGGTGACCTCGATGCGGCGATCGGCAACCCAGCGGCAAAGCAGGTCGAGCATCTCCCGGGCGAGCTCGGTCTTCTTGCGGTAGGCGGCGCTGTTCTTCGTGCACTCCTTCTTGTTGCGGTACAGCCGAAACAGGACCGGCAGCGCCCACGCGCGATGCGAAAACGGCACCCGACAGAGGACCGCCAGCACGACCCAGCAGTGGCCGAAGGTGAACACGCGATAGCGCTTCGTCGAGCGCACCGGGTCGACGTGGGTGCCGAGGCCGAAGACGTGCGGGCCCTTCTTGGACGCGATCGTGTCGTCGATGACGACGCGCAGAACGCCGTCACCGAGACGGTCGACCAGCCGTTGCACGAGCCAGTAGCCGATCGTGTCCGGGTCCCACGTGGCGCGCGAGAAGAACCGATGAAACGCCGAGTGATGCCGCCGCCCCGCGACATGCGCCGCGAGCAACGACTCCGTCACCGTGTGGCTCGGCGCCATGGTCTGGACCCAGCCCGCCACGAGCGTCACCAGGTTCATGAACGACGGCTGGGTCAGCGCCGGGCGGAAGATCCCTTCCAAAATGAGCAGCAAGCTGGCAAGTTCAGGAGCGGGCACGGTCGCCTCCGGTGCTGTTGGTGTGTGGTAACAACAACATCCACCACGACGACCGTGCTCGTCCATCCCCGCGATGCGTGGGCGGCACGAAGCCCTGCGCCCGAACCGCGGTCGGCGCCCTCTACGCGATCAGGGGGTCAAGATGGCGAAACACGCGTCAGACTGATTCACTCGGCGGCGCCGAAGTGATCCACCCATCGCGCCGCAGGGCGGCGCCCAGGTGGATCTCCACCGCGACATCGCGATCCCGGCGCGATGACTTTTGTGCACCCCACGGCGCGTGAAGCGCCGAGGCGGCGCGCGGCCGTGAGCAAGACGGCGCCTCACGTCGTCGATCGCGACGTGATTCCCCACGACCTCGGAGGTTACGATGACGACGACGAATGACCCTGCCGAGGCGCTCTGCACGCTCGGCTTCCGCGCCTCCGCCGAGGCACTCCACGCCCTGCTCGCACGCCACCAAGAGCAAGCTCTCGCCCGCGGAGATGTGCCTCGAACTCGCCACGCTGGAGAAGCGAGATCGCGATGCTCGCAACCTCGCGGCACGCACGAAGGCGGCCACCATCGGCCCCGTCAAGCCCCTCGACCGCTTCGACTGGACCCACTCTCGCGAGCTCGGCCTCCTCGCACGGGGAAAGAACATCCTCTTCCGCGGCCAGGCCGGCGTCGGCAAAAGCACGCTCGCCAAACACCTCGGCCTCGCCGCACTCGCCAAGGGCCACTCGGTCCGCTTCACCACGCTCGCCGGCGCCCTCGCTGATCTCCTCCGCCATGAGTCGATCCCCGCGATCGAACGACGCCTTCGGCGCTACACCCCGCCCGATCTCTTGATCCTGGACGAGCTGGGATACATCCCCTGCGACGCGAGCGCCGCCGACCTGCTCTTCCGCATCGTGAGCAAGCGGCACGAGTCCCGGCCGGTCGTGATCACCACCAATCTCTCGTACAAGCAGTGGGGCACCGTCTTCGGAGGACGCCCCCTGCCTCGGCGCCCTCGTCGACCGCTTCGCCCAGCACTGCCACGTTGTCGACATCGACGCCGACTCCTGGCGCGACAAGGACCGGCTCGACCGCAAGGGTCGCTGCCCTCCGAAGCCAAAGCGCTGACCACCGAGCCGTGGACGCGATCTCCGCCGGCCCGGAGATCGCGTCGGGGGGGGCGACCGGGAGTATGCCCCAGTTTCCCCGGATCTGCGTGACCATCTACACTCTACCGCTGGAGCTCGCCGACGCAGCGGCGTGGGCCTGCTTCACCGCACGGAACGCGGGGTACATGGACGACGGCGAGAGCACGGCCGGCCGGACCGCTCAATCATCGTGGCCGTCGATGGGCACAGCT
>DATBZG010000170.1:0-12492 GCA_036513335.1 Solirubrobacteraceae bacterium
CGGTCCGCCCGCCACTGGGAGACGACGACCGCACGCCGACATGCGCGCACCGTCGTGCGCCTTGACAGCGAGGCCGAGGCAGGAGCGTTTCGCGCTGACCCCGACGTTGCACTGCGCGCGCTCGAGACACCGGTGTTGCTCGATGAGTGGCAGTCGGTACCCGGCGTGCTCGGCGCCGTCAAGCGTGCCGTCGACGATGAGGCCGGCGCCGGTCGCTTCTTGCTAACCGGCAGCGTGCATGCCGATCTCGAGACGCAGGCATGGCCTGGCACGGGAAGTCGCGCTGGCAGGCGGCTTCCCGGAAGCAGCCCTGCAACTCGCTGGCGCCAGCCGCCGCGCGTGGCTCGAGAGCTACATAGACCAACTTCTAACCAGGGACGTCGAGGCGCTCTCTGGCCACCGCGATCCGCATCTGTTGCGGCGCTACTTCGAAGCGCTCGCGCTCAGCAGCGCTGGGATGGCGGCGAGCAAGACCCTCTATGAGGCTGCCGGCATCGACCGCAAGACCGCGATCGCCTACGAGCGCCTGCTCACGAACCTGCTCGTGCTCGACACGCTGCCGGCGTGGATGAGCAACAGGCTCTCTCGTCTCGCCAAGAGTGGCAAGCGCTACCTCGTCGACCCGTCGCTGATCGCGGCGGCGCTAAGGCTTGACCACATGGCCGTACTCCGCGACGGCGATCTGCTCGGTCGCATCCTCGACACGTTCGTGGTCGCTCAGATCAGACCCGAGGTCGAGCTCAGCCCATCACGGCCGCGGCTGCACCACCTGCGCGCGAGGGATGGCCGACACGAGGTGGACTTGATCGCTGAACTGTCGGAGAACAAGGTCGTTGCCATTGAGATCAAGGCCACGTCGTCCCCGAGGGTCTCTGATGCCAAGCACCTGATCTGGCTACGCGACCGGCTCCAAGAGCGCTTCCTCGCTGGTGCGGTGCTCCATACAGGTCCACGATCGTTCCAGCTCGCCGAGCAGATCTTCGCACTGCCGGTCTCCACGCTCTGGGCGTGAAAACGCCGCTGCTCCCGTTGGCGGCGCTACTGGATCGCGAGCAGGCGCTGCCGACGCGTCAGCTGGCGCTCAGCCGCGCGTCGATGAACGCGTCGGTCGCATCGGGCCCCAGGAACGGGGCAAGGCACACGTAGATCGCGTGCGCAAGCAATCCCACGATCTCAGGTTCGACGCTCACGCGCGCGCCCTCGTAGCCGATCTCGAAGATCGTTGCGCCGATCGCCGCCAGCGCCAGGCGCGATGGCCGCTCTCTGCCCTCGAGATGCTGGTAGCCCTCCTGCAGGAAGATCGTGAACGCCGCCACGATGTCCTCGCCGCGTTGCAGCGTGGGCGGTCCACCGGCGTATCCCTCGACGAGCGTTGCACGCAGCAGCGCCGGGTTCGCTTGCATGTAGTTCGCGAACGCGGCTCCCGCGAGCCAGACGCGCTCCGGCCAGTTCTTGCCGGAGAAGAAAGCGCCCGCGGCGGTGCTCATCACCTCCTGGTAGTGCAGCTCGTGGACCGCCCTGAACGCCGCACGCTTGTCCGCGAAGTACAGATGGAAGGCTGGCTCGTCGATGCCGGCCGCCTCACAGATCGCGGCTACGCTCGCGGCGTCATAGCCCTGCGCTGTCACCTCCGCCGCCGCCAGGAGAATGCGCTGGCGCTCGATCGCGGCTAGCTCGTCCTCGGAAGCGCTCTGTGAGTCTGCGACGTCCGTGTCCGAGGTTGAGCGCTCGTTCGCAGCTGGGTTGCTCGCCGGCACGGGAGGAGGCGAGAGCGGATGCAGCGAGCGCCAGCGATGTTGTGCGAGCGGGCGCGTGTAGCTCGCCAGCCACTTGGCGAGCTCGTCGCTGAGCTGCACCTTCAGCGGCTCCTCGCCGTGCAGCATCGAGTCCAGCAGGCGGTAGACGCCACCGATCGCGCCGGCGCTCGGTAGATCCGGCGCGAGTGTCTGTGCCGGCGCGAACCGGTACGCGCGCTCGATCATCTCGACGATCTCAGCGATGCCGTCCGCGCGTAGTTGCTGAGATGCCGCCCCGCGACCCATCGCCTCACCCATCAGCAGCTGCGCCGTGTGTGGTCGCGCCGCCGCGAACCTCACCAGCGCGTCGATCGTCGCCGCGAGCGCGGACTCCGGCGCGGCGTCCAGGACAGCGCGTACGACCTGGCCGTGCAGATCCCGATGCGCGTCCGCCAAAGCCGCTTCGAAACCCTCCTCAGTCGCTCCGCTCTGCTCTTTCGGCAGCGAGCTCAACGCGTGTTTGGAGGTGTCCACCCATCCAACGGTAGCGGGCCTACGTCTCCTAGGCGCACCTTGAATCGATGAACTGAGCCGCCCCGTCGGCACCAAGGAACGGCGCCAGGCACAGGTGGCTCATGGGGGCCAGCAGCGGCGTCGTACCGGCTGCGTCGCCGGCGCGCACGCGGCAATAAACGATCTCGAAGATCGTCATCACGATCGCCTCCAACGCCAGGCGCGACAGACCGCTCTCGGGGACGTGCTGGTAGCCCTCCTGCAGGAACATCGTGAACGCGAGGTGGCTGTCCTCGACGCGCTGCACAGCTCCCGGCCCGGCGGCGTATGCCTCGATGAAGCCCACCTGGGCGATCAGCGGGTTGATGTCGAGGAACTGGGTAAAGGCGCGCGCCGCCTCCCACACGCGCTCCGGCCAAGAGCTCCCGGAGAAGAACGCCTGTCCGGTCACCCACAGCACTTGTTGCACACCAAGCTCGTGGACCGCCATGAACGCCTCCTGCTTACCCGCGAACTGCGCGTAGAACGTGCGGCCGTCGACGCCCGCGAGCTTCAGCATGTCCGCGACCGTGCTCGCCGCGTAGCCCTGGTCTGCCGCGAGCGTCGCGCACGCGAACAAGATCCGCAGACGCTGATTCTCGGCCACCTCCGCCGGAGGTATACGTGGCCGGCCCGGTCCGAGGACGTCCGGTGGTTCCAGCGGCGTGCTGGGAACGAACGGGGATCGCGCGTAGATAGGTCCTTCCGTGAGCGCGTTCCACCGCTGCTCTGACGCCGGACGCCTGTAGCTGTCCACCCACACGAGCAGGTCCTCGCGCAGTCGCGTGAGCCCTGGTTCACCACGACGCAGGCGTGCGCCGATCAGCCTGTAGGCGCCGCCCATCAGCATGCGGGGTGCCACGTCCGGGATCGGAGTCGATCCCGGCACGAGTGCCTGGCGGCGCTCGACGATCCGACCGATCTCCAGGAGGCCCCTGTCGCGTGCGTCCAGTGCCCGTCGCCCCGCCGTCATCGCCTCGCTCGTCAGGAACCGCGCCGCGCCGGGTTCGCCGGCTGCGAAATCGATCAGCGCTTCGACCGCGAAGTGCAGCGCGCGGTCCGGAGTCCCCCCGTCTACTCGCTCGCGAACGTGTGTGAGCAGCCGCCGATAAACATCCTCTAGTGCCTCCAGGAAGCATGCGTCGCGGTCGCTGAAGTAGTCGTAGAAGGTCGGCCGCGAGACCCCGGCCTGCTCGATCACCGCCGACACGTTCGCGCGGGCATAGCCAACGTCATTGCCCGCCGCGATCATGCCCGCCACGAGTCGTTCGCGCTGGGTGGCCTTGCGTCCCTTCTGCGCGGCCGGGTCTCCCGGCACCTTTGGTGCTGTTTGCGCTCGCATCCCCCGCCAGACTTTAGTGTTCAGGCCCCCGCATAGCTTATCTCGACGCAACCTATTGAGCGGTGCTCGCGGCCATCTTCTCGTCGACGAGCTCCTCCGCGGAACGTGGTCCGATGTAAGGCGCGAGACATAGGTAGGCGATCAGGGGCGCCATTAGCGATATCTGCTCGCCGCCGCCCTCGCGAGAACACAAGAACGCGGTCTCGAAAGCCGCTGCTACGGCTGCCTGCATCGCGGTCTCTCCCAGCGGCTCAGCAGCAATCCGGTTGCCTTCGTGGTGGAAGATCGTAAACGCTGCTTGTGCCTTGTCGATCGGCGCAATGCCAGAACGGTCGATCGCGTACGAGTGGACACATAGGAGATGCGAGAGCATCGGGTCCGTGGCGTGGAACTGCGTGCCCGCGAGGATGCTCTCCCACACTCGCTCGGGCCAGGTGCCGCCGCTGAAGAATCCGTCTGCGACTACGGCCCTCGCGTGTTGAACGCCGAGCTCGTACGCTGCCATGAACGCGGCCTGCTTGTTCGCAAAGATCGAGTAGAAGGCGCGCTTGTCGACGTCTGCCTCGGCGAGGATCTCGGTGACGCTCGCCGCGTTGTAGCCGGTGCGTGATGCGACCACGGCCGACGCGTGCAGGATGCGTTCGCGCTGGTTACGCAGCGCCTGCTGGCGGCAGGCGCCCCGCCGGCGCCGTGACGGCGCGATCGGCGGCTCGCTGGGTAGCTCTGAGACCACGTGAGACGGCGGCGGTGGTGGGCCCGGGACCGAGGCGCGCCATCGGTGCTCATCCAGCGGGCGCTCGTAGCGGCGGACCCAGTCGACGATCTCATCGGCGAGGTTGCGCAGATCGCCTGAGCCGCGTCTTAGCCTCTGCTCGATCAACCAGAACACCGCTCCCACGAGCGTCCAGCTGGGAAGATCTGCGACGGCTGCCTGCCGCGGGCACCGCGCCTGTCTGCGCTCGATCGCGCCGGCGATCGCATCGACGACCCGGTCGCGCTCGTCCAGTGCCGCTGGGTCTGCCGCCAGCGACTCGCACAGCAGCAGCCGCGCGCGCACGGGCGCTTGTGTCGCGAAATCGACCAGGCACCTCACCGCGCTCTCCGCTGCCCGGGCAGGCGCACCCTGCCCGACAGCAACCTGTACCCGTTCCACCAAATCCGCCGCTATCCGGCGCTCGACGGCCGAGAAACATACGCCCTTGCTGTCGAAATGCTCGTAGAAGGCCGGGCGCGAGATCTCGGCGTGGGCAATCACCTTCGCGATCGTCGTCTGCGTATACCCCTCCACAGCCGCTGTGCAAGCCATTGCGAGCAGGATTCGCTCGCGCCTGGTGGGCCTCAGGGCCGGCCCGCGTGGGCTGTATCGCGGCGCCGACGCCGCCTCGCGATAGCTATCAGCCGTGTGCGCCTTCATCAGCAGCCTCCGCTGGGTGGCCGTAGCTGATGCGCGCGGTATCGTATGTCATTGCCATCGTTTATCTCGAAGAGGTCGACCCGCAGATATGACCTTATTTGACAGGGGATAACGGCAGCATATAGATTGAATCTATGACGTTTATCCAGAGCCACAGGAGAGGCCTCCTGGCAAAGCTGGGTCTGCCGCTCGGCATGCTCGCGATGGCACTGCCGGGTGGCGCGGCGGCGGCGCCCACGGTGACCGTCAAGGGCAGGGCTGTCCCGATCCCGGGCTTCCCGCACACGGGCAATTTCTTCGGCGCCGGCGCGGCGGTGCAGGCCCAGGTAGCGATCTCCGGCAGCGAATACGGCGGCTTCCCGCCTCCGCTGGTCGGTATCAACGTGTACCTCCCGATGGGCGTAAAGCTGCACCCGCAGGGCTTCGCCACGTGCCCGGCCAGAACGATCCTCGAAGAAGCGGCGCCGGAAAAGTGCCCAAAGGGCTCAGCCGCTGGACCGATTGGGAAGGCCGACGGCGTTGTCTCCTTCGGCGAAACGCGAGTCAAAGAGACGGTCGAACTGCTCTCGTTCTTCGCACCCGGCGGAGGCTTCGAGTTCCTCGCAAGGGGGCGCACACCGGTCTCCCTGGAAATCCCGACCACCGCCAGGCTTCTCAACCCCAACGGCAGCGGCGGCTTCGGGCCGGAGTTCATCGGCCGCATCCCTTTGGTGGAAACTGTCCCAGGTGCTCCATACGCGTCCGTCGAAACGATCGAAATCACACTCGGCGCTGCCTACCGCAAGCACGGCAAGCCCGTCTACTACGGCACCGTGCCAAAGACCTGCCCGGCCGGAGGCTTCCGCGTCAAGGCGGAATTCACGTTCGCCGAAAATGGGGACGTCGCCACGCCGCAGACGGTGACCGTGCCCTTCAGGGCGCCGTGCCCCACGAAGTAGAGGACTGACCGGCAATCAGCGCGGGACTCGCTCAAGCGCGTCCCCAACCCGCCTGGGCAGGGCCGTCCATCCTCGCGGCCTGCGAGCTGCGGCGACCCGCCGTCGCGGCGGCACAACGGTGCCGCGGCGGCACAACGGTGCGTGGGCGCGGATGGCTCCTGACCCCATCATGGCAGCGGGGCAGCGAAGTGTTTATGACCAGAGCATTGATCGTTTGCCCTGCTCCGATCCGGTCGGGCGCTCACATAATCCAATAGCACATCGAGACTGTTTATCAGCTGTGGTTCGCATAGACAGAATCGCCCTAATTCGTTTGAAATGCTGGGTAAAAGCATGACGCACTAGTTCATTCGCAATCGTTTATATTGGTCCAGGACATGCGCCTTGCTGGTCGCGTCGATTGCGGCGCGGAAGCCGGCGGAGGGTTGCCAGTCGAGCAGTCGCCCCACAGATATGAAGATGCCTCGGGCCAACAACCACAGCCACACCGCTCGAACCCGGAGGGCGGCCGCAAGGGAGCCTGACGAGGCTCCCGACCCCGCTGACGCTCCCCGCAGCTCGCCCGAGACCGGTGCGCCTCGGACGCCGGAGGACGGGTCACCGGAGAGCTATCTGACTTGGACACCGCCACCCACCTCCCTGCGGTGTCCGGGCGCGGCTCGCGGCGCGCGGCGGTTTACCCGTGCGCGCTCGGGACTCCGTGAGACGGGGGCGTCGTGGTGGCCTTTCCAGGCGCCGCGACGCCCCTCTTGCTAGCTGAAGTGAATCCCCGCACGCGTATGGCCACGCTCGACAATGCACGCTCCGGTCCATCGGCGCCACAGCGGCGCCGGACGGTCGAAGCCGGTCATCCGCGCAGCGAGGTCGTCGAGATGCAGCGCGCGCGTCTGGTTGCCGCCGTGGTCGATGCAGTCTGCGAGGTCGGATACGCGAACGTGACCGTCGAACACGTGATCAGCCGCGCGCGCGTCTCGCGGAGGACCTTCTACCAACTGTTCGCCGACCGCGACGACTGCATTGCGACGGCCTTCGAGCAGGCCGTCGCCGAAGGCCGGACGCTCGCTCGAGCGGCATACGAGCGCGAATCCGGTTGGCGCGAGGGCATCCGCTCCGCGCTCGGCAGCCTCCTCGTGACGATGGACGAACGGCCTGCGCTCGCGCGGTTGTGCCTCGTAGATGTGTGCGGCGCCGGTGGGGCGGTCGTGCAGTGCCGTGCAGAGGTGCTCGCCGAGCTCGCGCAGCTGATCGACGGCGGCCGTGCCGTCAAGGGCAGCCGGAAGCCCCCACGGCTGACGGCAGAAGGGGTCGTCGGTGCGGTGCTCGCGGTGCTCCACAAGCGAGTGCTCGAGCAGAGCGACGAGTCGCTTGCGAGCCTGTGTGGCCCCTTGATGAGCATCATCGTGTTGCCCTACCTCGGGGCGCCGGCCGCCAACCGTGAACTGAAGCGCTCTGAGGCCAATGCGAGACGAGCGAAGCCTGCGCGCCCGCAGGGCCGCGGCGCAGATCTCCTCAACGGCCTGGACATGCGCGTCACCTATCGCACTATGCGAGTTCTGCTGGCCATCTCCAGACAGCCTGGGGCGAGCAACCGCGAGATCGCCTACGCGGCCGATATCGCCGATCAGGGCCAGATCTCAAAGCTCATGACTCGCCTGGAGCGCCTGGCCCTCGTCGAGAACCGGGGCCTGGGGCAGGCGCGGGGCGCAACGAACGCCTGGCATCTCACTCCCCGCGGCATCCAACTCGAGCAGCTCGCCGGTCCGAGGCTGTTACCGCCGCATGATTAAAGACAAGGACGGCCGTCGGCTGCCCGCACCCCTTAGTTGGCCGTAGAGATCGGATCCAACTCAAGTATCAGAGCGAGCGCGCGCTCGACCTCGTTGAGCGTCTCCGGCGCGAGCAACCCGAGCCTGCGCAACAGGCGCGAGCGCGCTACACCCCGGACGGATCGACAGATCGCACGGCTTGGCCGATCTACGCCCTCTATACCCCGGATCTCGGGTCGCAGTACCGAGGGGGCGCTAGATCTGGATAGCGGCACAACCACCATGAGGTCGGCCGCGGTTCCGGTTCCCAGGCTATCCGAGGAGACGACGACCGCCGGACGGTTCTTACCCGGCTCACCGGGCCTCGCGGCGCCGAATGACACGAGCCACACCTCGCCGCGGCGAGGCTCAGTCGATGCCATCTGCGAGCGTAGCCTCCCAGGCGTGCATCTCCTCCAGCACGGCCGGGTCCTGAGCGTCCGCGCGGATCGCCTGTCGCTCGGACTCGAAGATCGTCTCGCGCGCTCGCTCGCGTGCTATCTCCGCGAGCAACGCGGCGAGCGATATGCCACGCCCGCGTGCCTGCTTGGCGAGCAGGTCACGTGTATCCCTAGACACGCGAATCGTTGCGGTGTCGATAGCCACTGTAGCCACATTATAGCGCCGTGGTGCGGCGCCATACGAGCGCCAGCCGCATGACTAAAGACAAGGACGCGCGTCGGTTGCCAACACCGTCGGTGGGCGAGCTCAACGGGCGCCTTCGCGCAATCACGCCTCAGGCCCCCACAGCTCGCCTCGTTGCACGCGCTCGAGTCCGGTCCAGATGACGTTCATCGCGATCGCGACGATCTGTGCGCGCGGCACGTGACGATGCTCGTACCACCAGAGGGCGAGTGCCTGCAGCGCCCCGCGGATGACCTCCCAGGCCGCCTCGAGCAACTCGCTCTCCTCACCGCCAACCAGCTCATCCACGCCCTGCTCACGGCCTAGCAGAGGGAGCACGGCAGCACGGCTGCGAGCCGCCACATCGCGTCGGATCGCCTCGACCTCAGGGTCGCCGCTGTCGTCGCGGAACAGCATTCGCCACGCGTACGGGTGCGACTCGACGTACGCAAACCATGCGTTGAACGCGCGCGCGGTGCGGCGCTCCGGTGGATCCTCGCCGACGAGGTTCTCGCGCCACACCTCGCGCAGGTCCGCGTAGTGGCGCTCGAGCAGGGCGCGGTGAAGCTCCTGCTTGGAGCTGAAGTGGTCGTACAGAACGGGTGGCGAGATGCCGGCACGGCGGGCGATCTCGTCGATCGACGCGCCGTTGTAGCCGCGCTCGGCGAACATTTCAGTGGCGGCCTGCTCGATCAACTCGCGTCGTTGCTCGGCGCTCAGCCGTCGACGTGGTGTGGTTCTTGACAACCTAACGATCCCTAGGTAGTTTACCGAATCCACACTAGGTTAGGTCACAGAGGAGACGCGATGACCGACGTACTGATTGAGGACCCGGCTCTACACCAGCGCTACATCTTTCGCCGTATACACGCCGAGGATGGCAGCGAGATTCTCGAGGCCGAGGTGTGGGTGGAGCCGGGCGGCGGTGTCGTGCCGCACGTGCACCCGACGTTCGAGGAGCGCTTCAACGTCCTCGACGGAGAGGTCACGTTCTGGGTCGATCGCAAGAAGATCGTCACGCGCGCCGGCGAGGTCGCGGTCGTGCCCGCGGGAGCTCGCCACACCTACGCCAACCGCAGCCGTGCCCTCGCGCACTTCAAGACGCACATCAATCCGCCTGATCCCGAGCTTCAGGGGTTCCTCGAGGACGCCGCTGCGCTCGGGCGCGCACGCCTCTCCACGCGCTACGCCACGCCGCGCAGCTGGCGCGGCCTGCTCGCGATGGCTGCCATGGCCGACCACTACAAGCGCACCACCGTGATCATGCTCCCGCCGCCGTGGCTGCAGCGCGCGGTCCTCGGGCCGCTCGTTCCGCTCGCACGACGGCGCGGCTGGCGACCTGGGAGCTACTCGGCCGGCGGGATGCCGTGACGGCCTAGCTGCCCGGGTGGATGCGCTTGATCACATTGCCCTTTGCTGATCGCCACACGATCGCCTTGGGGAGGCTTGCGCTGCCGGGGTTCTGGGGCACACGGACCGCAAAGACGTTGTTCGCAGGCTTGGCCGTGACCGTTACCGCACGCTGCTCGCTCGGGCTGATCGCGCTTGGCTTGGCGGCTCCGTAGCTCAGCGTGACCTTGGCGACGCCGTCGGGGACGATGCCCGAGACGACAGAGCCCGCGGCAGTGCCCTGGCTGGCGAGAAGCCGCCCGTGCTCGATCGAGCTGGGCGTTGCGCCCGATCCGCTGGCGAACCCCTGCGGCGAGTGCGAGTAGAGCACGATTTCTTCTTGGGAGGACGAGCATCCTCTGGACACGGGGATCACGTAGTAGGTCGTCCCCAGGATCACGCCCGCCTGGCGCACGTATTTGACGTAGATGCCTTCTCCGATGTGTGGTACGCCGCCGGGCAGCGAGGTCGTCGGCAGGGTGTCGAGCGGAGTCTGTGGGGTGCGTAGTATCGCGAGCATCGACAGGACGCGCGGCGCGGGCGCGGCTTCGCTGATCGTTGACGGTGAAGCTGCGCACACGAGCGCCGGGCCGGGTGGGCGATTCGCGCCGGCCAACGCCGGGAACGCGCACAGCGTGACGATGAGCGCCACCAACGGCGCGATTGTTTTCCCAGGACCTCTCCGCGCGCCCGCCCGCGCATCGCCCTCTTGGCGCTCCGCCTTCGTTGGCATGACTCCTCCCCAAACGATTCAGTCTCAACTGTGACGACAAATGCGACAGGTGGATTCTATCGCCCTCGAGTACGGGCCGGCGGCCTTGTCACAAACGGTCCTCGTCGTTCGTGTAATGGGTATATGGAGTCCTTGGCCCACGATGACCACGAGCTGCTGCGTGCTGCCCGTGGCGGTGAGGCGGAGTGCTACGGAACGTTCTTTCGCCGGCACCACGCCGTGGTTCTTGCGTTTCTGGCGCGTCGGGTCGATGAGCCCGAGGTCGCGGCTGACCTGCTCGCCGAGACGTTCGCCGCGCTGCTCACGGTCGTACGGGATCGTCGACGAGATCTGCCTGCGAGCCCCGTCGGCTGGCTGCTGGTCACGGCGAGAAACCTGCTGGTCGATCGCCACAGGCACGGCATCGTTGCCGAGGCGGCACGCCGGGGGTTCGAGCTCGCCCCGCTCGCCCTGGACAACGGTGACATCGAGTTGATCGTCGAGGCCGGTGGAGACGAGGAACTGCTCGAGCGTATCTACGAGTTGTTGCCTGTCGAGCAGGCGGATGCCCTCACCGCGCGGGTCATCGACGAGCTCGACTACGAGGTCATAGCCGGTCGTGCGAATACCAGCGAGGCCGTTATCCGAAAGCGCGTCAGTCGCGCGCTTGCCACCCTCCGAGCCGCAATGGGGAGCTAACACCATGTCGACCTTCATCGATCGCCTTGAAAACGACCTCGTCCGCGTGTGTGGTGCACCGATCGCCCCGCCGCAGTCATGGCGGCCGCCGCTGCGGAGCCTCTCGCGCCGCGGGAGACACCGAATGATGGCCGTTCTGGTCGCGGTTGCCGCGGCCGCCATCCCGGCGATCGCGATCGCGGTGGGTCCGATCGTGCGTGACTTCACGGGACAGCCCGTGAGTACGAGCGCCGGTGCCCCGCCTGTCGAACAGCTGGCGCTGCTGGGCATCCTGCGCAGCCCGCCGCCCGGGGCCTCCGTCGACCCCGCGACGCTCCAAGCGTTGGGGTTCCCGGAAATCCACGGGATTCGCACGAACTATGTCCGGTTGCTCCCGCCCGCACCAGGATTCCCGCACCAGCTGCTCTACACGGTCACGAGCGGCGAGCTGAACGCGCCGAATCCTGCGCTCGGCCTCAGGGTGCCTCCCGAAACCAAGAACCTGATCTGCGTCGAGGAGGTCGACGCCGGTGGCGCCGGCGGAACCTGCTCGCCCACGTCGGTCTTGACGTCCGGGCGGTGGCTCGAGACCGCCGGCCTGGACGGGTACGGGCTCGTGCCCGACGGCGTCGCCACCGTAGTCCTGCACTACCCCGACCACCCTGCCCAGACCGAGCCGGTGACGGAGAACACCTTCTCCTGGCAGGGCTATCCCGCGCCTGAAGGGTCGATCATTAACGGCGTCGGCCACCCAAGTCCCGGTCCCACGCCGGAGATGCCCACCAGCATCACGTGGCTGAACGCCAACGGCGAAATCCTCTCCACCCACACCAAGAGCGATGCGGGCTCTTGAGTTGCTGGGAGGAGTGTGCACTGCGCGCAGGGCGAAGGGAGCTGCCCGAATACAACAAGGCCGGGACGAAGGCCCAAGAGACACTCACCTTCAGCTAACTACCAAACGACCGGCACGTCGTACGCGCCAAGCCGCTCATCGCCCGACACAATCGCCGCGTCCTCGAACGCCGCTTGTGCGACAAGCATGCGATCGAATGGATCGCGGTGGTGCCAAGGAAGCGAGTGCACAGCCTGCGCGTGCTCGAGGCTGATCGCTAGTGGCGCCGCCCCGCCGTCCAGCAGGATCTCCGCGAACCCGTCAGGTGTATCGAGCTTGCCGAGCGATCGCTTGATCGCGACCTCCCACACCACCGCTGCACTCAGAAGCACCTCGTTGGCAGGCTCGGTGAGCGCCTTCTCGGCGCGGCGGCTCAGCCGCTTGTCTTCGTCGAGCAGCCACAGGGCCGC
>DATBZG010000171.1:0-14628 GCA_036513335.1 Solirubrobacteraceae bacterium
CCGTCGAGACGGTGTTCCGTTCGACGTTTTCGATGCTGTTCGAGAAGGGAATGCCGCCCGGGCACGCATAGGTCTGATTCGTCGACCAACCGGCGATCTCGAAGGCCATGATGCCCTCGGCGTAGCCGAGTGCGCCGGCGCTGTGCGTCTGTTTGTAGACGCGCGCAAGCTCGATGCCGACCCAGTCGTTGTCGTCGTAGTACTTGGTGCCGCCCGGCCCGGCAGGCGGCGCGACGGTGCCGTCGAAGGCCGGCAGTGTGCTCGAGTAGGTGCCTTCGGGCGCGCCCGAGTTGTTCGGGTCGAGGTAGTCGCGCAGCCCGATCAGCCGCGCGTGCACTTCTGACGCGAACGAACTGGGCATGTGCGGGATGTTGGCCATGCTGACCGTCGCCGCCAGGGCCTGCGAGAACGGCCACAGGTAGGAGAACGGTTCGCCTGCGTAGAGGTCCGAGCCGGGTATGTAGTAGTACTTCTGCATCGCGTCGAAGGCGAGCACCGCCCGCAGGGCGTTGCCGTGGAGGACTGGTTTCTTGGGCTTCTTCGGCTTCGACTTGCTCGCGCTCTTCGTCGTGGTGGTCGTGCTCGTCGTGGTGGTGGAGGAGGAGCCCGGCGCTGCGGCGCCGCCGCTCGAGCTCGCCTTGCGGGCGTGCGCCAGCCGCGTGACCGTGCGCGAGGGGCGGGTCGCGCCGGCCGGGTAGGGCAGGCGCCTGTGCGCCTTCGCCGCGGCTGTCCTCGCTGCCCCAGCAGGTGTCGCCAGGGACAGCGCCAGCGCAGCCGCAAGCAGCAGCGTCAGGAGGGTGGAGAGCGACGAGCGCCAGACTGCAGCGAGCTCGCGCCGGTGGTTGAGATCGCGAACCATCTACTCAAACAAGGAGAACAACCGACAGCGGCATTCGTTTTGGTCCGTGCCCGAGTCGGCCCCTCGACGGGCTCGCCGCCGCCTCGCGGGCACATGCCGGCCGATCTTTCCACAGGTCCCGCCGATAGGGTGAAAGCTGAGTTGCACTTCGACTACACGACCGTGGGACACGTGACCATCGACGTGCTCGAGGACGGCTCCACACAGCCCGGTGGTGCCGCCTTCTACAGCGCGCTGCAGGCCGCCCGGCAGGGACTGAGCGCGCAGATCGTCACGCGCGGGAACGAGCGCGAGATCGAGGAGCTGCTCGGGCTCTACCGAGACGAGCTCGAGCTGAGGATCCAGCCGGCGCGCCAGACGACCACGCTGCAGACGAGCGGCCACGGCGAGTCGCGCAGCCAGCGGGTGCTCGCGTGGGCGGGCGCGATCGCCGAGGACCTCGATTTCGACACCTCGATCCTGCACCTCGCGCCCGTCGCGCGTGAGACGCCCACGCGATGGCGCGGAGGGGCCGGGTTTCTAGGCCTCACGCCGCAGGGCCTCGCGCGCGAGTGGAGCGGGCCTCGCGAGCGGGTCAGCGGCTGCACGCCCGCGCGGAGCGCGGTGCTGGTCGCTGAACGGTGCGATGCGCTCGTCCTCAGCGAGCACGAGCAAGGCTTCTGTCGACGGCTGGTTCAGCGCGCCAGCGACGCCGGGGCGATCGTTGCGATCACCGCCGGCGAGCGTCCTAACACGATTCTCCTGCCAGATGGGCGCTCGCTCGAGCTGACCGTCGCGGCGATCCAGGCGCCGGTCGACGACCTCGGCGCGGGCGACGTGTTCGCCGCGGCGTTCTTCATCGCGCTCGCCGATGGGCGGTCTGCCGTCGAGGCCGCCGGCCTCGGCAACGCGGCCGCCGCTCAGCGCATTGTGGGACGCGGCGCCGGCTCCGTCGGCGGCCAGAACGATAAATATATTTTGCATAGGCCGCGACGCCTCTCTAACTGAGCCGCGCCCCCATGACCCGCGGACGTTGTGCTACGTTGCATACATGTCGGTGAATGTCTCTGTACGGCTCGATGATGCGCTGGCCGAGCACCTCCGCCTACGGGCGCGCGCGGCCGGCGAGACGCTCTCGGATCGACTGCGTCGCTATGCGGAGGAAGGAGCGCGCCGGGAGGAGCACCCGCTCATCACCTTTCGCGATGGCCCGACCGGCCGGCGCGCGGGACTGCTGGGCGGCCCCGACGTATGGGAGGTCGCTATGTGGGTGGACGACCTGACCGCGGAGGCGGACCCGCTCGCTGCACTCCTCGAGGATTCGATCCTTACGCGCTCCCACCTGGACGCGGCGCTTCGTTACCGAGCCGCGTACCCGGACGAGATTGCCGCACACCTCGAGTTGCATCGCAGCGAAACAGCGGCTGCCGACAAGCGTTGAAGCTGCTCTTGGACGAGATGTACTCGCCGCGGCTCGCGGAGGCGCTTCGAGTTGCAGGTATAGATGCCTCGACCGTCGCGGAGCTCGGATTGGCAGGAGCAGCCGACCCGGAGGTCCTGGCGGCTGCGATAGCTGAGGAGCGCGTCCTGCTCACGGAGAACGTAGCCGACTTCACCCGGATCTCAGCCGAGCTTCTCATCGCCGGACGGCATCATCCTGGGGTGCTGATCGCGCTCTCGTCCCGCTTCTCGCGCCGCGTAGCCGGCGCCGGCCCGCTGGTCACAGCGATCCAAGAGCTCGCCGAGCAGGAGCTCAACGACTGCCTTGTGCACCTCGAGGCGCCTGCAGCCCCCGAGCGATCCCCGACGCAGTGACGATCCGAGCGGCCCGCGTCGCGAAGCGCTCGCGCTGAACGGGCGCGCCCAACGATTATGGTACGGTATCTGGTACCAGACAAAAGGAGATGGCAGTGGCGATCACAGCCAGCGAGGCGCGACGGGCGTTGTTTCCTTTGATCGAGCAGGTCAACGACGATCGCGCGCCGATCGAGATCACATCCAAGCGAGGCAACGCTGTGCTTATGTCGGCCGACGATTACGCGGCCTGGCAAGAGACGGCCTATCTGTTCCGCTCGCCAGCAAACGCGCGTCGTCTGCTCGATGCCGCCGAGGCAGCGGAGCGCGGCGAGATCGCTGAACATCATCTCGACCGGGCGTGAGGCTCGTCTTCACCCCTCAGGGCTGGGAGGACTACACCTATTGGCAGCGGACAGACCGCGCGCTCGTCAAGCGCATCAATCGGCTGCTCGATGACGCGTTGCGCAACCCAACCGTCGGGATCGGCAAGCCGGAGGCCCTCAAGTACGGGATTGCCGGAGCCTGGTCGCGGCGCATCACTGAGGAGCACCGACTCGTCTACCGGGTGCTCGCCGAAGATCTCGTGGTGCTACAGGCTCGCTACCACTACGAGAAGTGACCGGGGTCTCGCGGTCGGCTTCAAGCTTGCCCCGGCCCATCCTCCAAAGCCCGCTCGACCAGCTTCGCCAGCTGCGCCGCCTCGAGCGCCTCGCCCCTACCGGCCGCTTTCGCCGCCAGCAGCAAGCTGCCGCCCACCGGCGCCATCTCAACCGGCGCGACCCGAGCATGCGGCGCGCAGCCGTGGACCACGCGCGTCAGCGGCTCCACGAACACCGCGCCCGCTTTGAACACGCTGCCGATCAGGCCCACCGGGAACTCCGCGTCGCCCTCCAGGCCGATCTCGCGGATGACCGCAACGATCTGCTCGCCCAGATCCTGCGCGCCACGCCGGTAGAGCTCACACGCGACCTCGTCGCCCCCCTCCGCGAGCTTCGCCGTATGGACCGCAAACGCCGCGATCTCGCCCTTTGTCAGGGGCTTGGAGTAGACACGCGCGGCCGCCGCCTCCACGCTCGGCGCGTCAAAGAACGCCATCGCCGCCTCGCTCAGCGCCGTCTGCGGACCCGAGCGCTCACGGTCGCGCAGCGCCGCCTTGATCGACTGCACCCCCAGCCAGTAGCCCGAGCCCTCATCGCCCAGCAGGTGTCCCCAGCCGCCCACGCGCCACGAGCGCGTGTCCGCGCCCTCCCCCGCCACGCCGAACACGTTCGAGCCCGTGCCCGCGATCGCCGCCACGCCCGCGCCGGCGCCTGTCGCGCTCGCCCACGCCCCCACCACGTCGTTCACCACGATCCACTCGCCGCGATCCTCCGAGCGCACGCTGCGCGCGACGCTCTCCGTGTCCGTGCCCGCGATCGCCAGCACCGCCGCTCCCAGGTCCCCCGGCTCGATCCCCGCGTGCTGCAGCGCCTTGCCCGAAGCCTTCAGCAGCTCGCCCACCGCGGCCTGCGGGCCCACCGCGTCCTCGTTGCTCGGACCGCCGTGGCCCAGATACAGTGCCATCTCCCGTAAGTCCAACACCGCCGCCAGGGTCTTCGTCGCACCGCCGTCAACCCCCAGCAGATAGCGCCCGTCCGCCTCGACCTGCGGCTGGGTGAGGACATCCGGCAGCTGAACGAGCGGGTCGCGTCTCACCCGCGCATCCTCTCAGGATTGCCCTCGACGCATCGCGTGCGAGACCTCGCTCGAGCATGGTGGGCGCTAAAGCAACACAGCCGATGCGCCGAGACAACTATCAGCGGCGGTCCCTCGACCGCCCACAGCCCGGGATCGACCCTCCGGGCTGCGCATACCCGCGTGTGCGATCCACAGCCAGACCAGAGGTGAGCCCACGTGCCCCACGGCACAACCGATGGCACGACCATCGAACCAAGATCTGAGTCGGCATCCGCCGCTCGGTCACGCAGCGACGCGCGGCCGCCGATCCGCACTCGTGGGAGCCTCTGGGCGATCGCCGCAATCGCGCTGGTACTCGCGGGCGTGCTCGGCGCGGCGCTCGGAGCGCGGGCGGTGGCACACTCGAGTGCCGAGCGCCAACGGCTCGCCTCCCACCTGACCGCGGAGGAGATCGCCTCCGTGCTGAAGCTGGCGATCCGGCGCGAGGAAGATCTCACGCTCAGCACGAGCTCGTTCGTGGCGAGCGATCCCAAGCTCACGCCGCCCGGATTCGACAGATGGATCGAATCGATGCGTGCGATCCAGCGATACCCGGAGCTTCAGAACATCGGCCTCGTGATGCTCGTGCAGGCATCCCAGCTGAGCGGGTTCGAAGCGCACGAGGCGTCGGAGCCGATTCGACCCCTGGGCCCGCAGTCGCTCTCCCCCGCCGGAGACTTCCAGATCCTGCCCACGGGCAGGCGCCCGTACTACTGCCTGGCGGTCGCCGGGCTGGCGCGCAACGCAGCCGACTACCTGCCCGAGGGACTCGACTACTGCAAGCTCATCAGCACGATGATCACCACCCGCGATTCTGGGCTGAGCGGCTACGCGCCGCTCGCGGAGGCGGGCGCCACAGGCCTGGGAGTGGTGACGCCCGTATATCGCGCCGGCGTCGTGCCCGCGACGGTGACGGGACGCCGCCGGGCGTTCGTGGGGTGGCTGGGTGAGCGGATCGAGCCGAAGGTGTTGCTGGCGACAGCGATCGTCGGTCATCCCGGCGCAGCCGTGGTGTTCCGCTTCGACACGCGCCACTCACACGTGGCGTTCGCGAGCGGCAAAGTGCCCGCCGGGGCGCAGAGCGTGACGATTCCAGTCGCCCTCGGTCGAGAAGCGGGACTGTCGGGAGACGAAGGCTGGACCATGCAGAGCTTCAGCCCGAAGGTCTCCGCCGGCATCCTCGCCAACCGCGGCGCGCTCAGCCTGCTCGTCGGGGGAAGCCTGGTCAGCGTGCTGATCGCGCTGTTCGTGTTCGTCCTCGCAAGCGGGCGCATGCGCGCACGCTCGCTCGTCCGTGAGAAGACGCGAGAGCTCTCGCGCAAGAACCGCGAGCTGCTCGAGCTGGCGCTGCACGACCCGCTCACAGGCCTTCCCAACCGCTCGCTCGTGCTCGACCGCGCCGAGCGCATGCTCGCGCGCTGCGCCCGCGACCCCAACGTGAGCGCAGGCGCGCTGTTCGTCGACGTCGACGGCTTCAAGCGCGTCAACGACAATCTCGGCCACGCCGCGGGGGACCTGCTGCTGAGAGTCGTGGGCGAACGCCTGCAGGGCGCCGTTCGAGATCAGGACACAGTGGGTCGCCTCGGGGGAGACGAGTTCATCGTCCTCGCCGAATCCTCAGCCGACGACGCCGCCCTCGAGTCCCTCGCGCAACGCATGATCGAGCTTCTGCGCGAGCCGATCGCCACCGGCGAGAAGAGCTCGAGCATCTCCATGAGCGTGAGCATCGGCGTCGCCGTAGGGCGCTACCAGACCACCGATCAGCTGCTGCGAGACGCCGACATGGCGCTGTACGCCGCCAAGGCAGCGGGCAAGAACCGCTACGCCCTGTTCGATGCCGGCCTGCGTCGGGGCGACCCGCATGCGGCGCTTCGACCTGTGTAGCCGCAGGCCCAACCACCAGATCCGCGGCCTTTGACCATCGGCCGGCCCGTTAAACGCAACCGGGCCGGCGAGGGGACACCGGCCCGGTTGAGTGGAGGGTCTGAGGGACAGCACGCTGCCCGCCCCTCAGGGAGGAGAGAAACGTCAGGACTCCATTGCCCAATCGCTCCCGGTTCAAGCTCCGGGCCTGCAACCGACAATGTTCATCTACCTTATCAGCATTCTCGGGAATGTCAAGGAGGCATGCAAGAGATCTCTCAGGCGGCGCGCCTTTCTTGCCTCGCGAACGCCTCCAAAATCATAAAAACAAGCAGTCAGCTGCGCCTGTTCTCCCGTCTAGCAGGCCGTGCAGCGCTCATGCCGGGGGCCGCGCGCGCCGATCCACCAAGGGATATGCGCACATCGGTCGCAAACGACGGCCAGGCCGTCGCCGCGGGGGCGGAAGCGCTGCTGCGCGAGCACCCCGACGCGCTCGTCTGCGGACTCGCCGGAAACGGGCTGATCGTGCCCGTGCCCCAGTCCGTGGGGCTGTGGGGACAGGGCTTGATCGAGGGTCGCGCGCTCGTCGACAACGTCGTCGCCGGCGATCGCAGCACCGTCGTCAAAGTCTGGCTGCGCGCCCAGGAGGAGGGAGCCGCCTCCGACAAAGTGCGCCTGCTGCGCCAGCCCGGCACCTGGACCACGCTGCACTTCATCGACATGCGCGAAGTCCACGGCGTGCTGCTCGGCGTGATCATCCCCAGCGACGAGCACGCCGGCGAGGACAGCCCCGCCGAGGAGCTCGCGCCCGCCGCCCCACGCTTCTGCTGGCTCACCGAGGATGAGGGCGCGCGCGTCCTGGACTGCGACGACGCCTTCACCGAGATGTTCGGCTACAGCGCCCAGGAGCTGATCGGCGAGTCCGTGCTCGGCCAGATTCATCCTGAGGACCAGGGCCGCGCCGTCGAGGGCTGGCTCGCCGTCCTCTCAACCGGCCTCGACCAGCAGACGCGCCTGCGCCGCCGGCGCAAGGACGGCACCTACCTGTGGGTGGACACCACCCTGCGCAACCTGCTCAACCACCCCGGCCGCAACCACGTGCTCGTCGAGATCCTCGACGTGTCAGCGGAGATGCAGGCCCAGGAGACGCTCGCCGAACGCGAGGAGCTGCTGCGCCGCCTCACCGCCGCGATGCCCGTCGGCCTGCTGCACGTGGACACCGAGCGGGGCGTCGTCTACAACAACGCCCGCCTGCTGGAGATCCTCTACGGGACCGACGCGCCCGCTTCCAACCCCAGCGCCGAGGACGCGGGTGTGCAGGACGCGGGCGTGCAGACGGAGCCCGCCGGCGCGGACGCCGATGTGCGCGCAGGCAGCTCCTGCGCGGCGATCCTCTCAACGCTCACCAACGAGAGCATCGGCGCGTTCGAGCAGGCGCTCGACGCGGTGCTGCAGAAAGGCGTCGACCGCGACGTCGAGGTGGACATCACGCTGCCCTCCGGCGCGTGGCGGCGGGCGCTGGTGAGCCTGCGCGCGCTGCTGCGCCCCAGCGGCGAGGTCAGCGGCGCGATCACCTGCGTGCTGGACATCACCGACTCAGCCCGCGCCCGCGCGGAGCTCGAGCACCGCGCCACGTTCGACCCGCTCACCCACTGCTACAACCGCTCTTCGGTGCTCGGCACCCTCGAGCACGAGCTCGAGCGCGCCGACTCCAACAGCACCGGCGTCGTCTACGTCGACCTCGACCGCTTCAAGCCCGTCAACGATCAGCTCGGGCACGCCGCCGGCGATGAGCTGCTCGTGCTCGTCGCCGAGCGCCTGCGGCACGCCAGTCGCGACAGCGACGTCGCCGGACGCCTCGGCGGCGACGAGTTCCTCGTGGTCCTGCGCGACGTCCCCGGGCCAGAGATGGCGATGCGCGCCGCCCAGCGAATCTGCGACGCGCTGTGCGACACGTTCACGCTCAGCTGTGGCGAGGTCGAGCTGAGCGCCAGCGTCGGCGTTGCCTGCTCCGACGGTCGGGACGTCAGCTCCGAGGCGCTGATCAAGCGCGCCGACGGCGCCATGTACCGCTCCAAGCAGGACGGACAGTGCGTGCCCGTGCTCGCCGATTGACTACTTCTTCGGCTTCTTGTATTTGAAGCGCGCGTGGCCAGAGGCGGCGCTCGTGCCTCCGGACGTCGTCACCGTGACGCTCACCGTGCCCGCGCCGGCCGGCGCTTCCACCGTCATCGCCGTCGCGGATTTGACGCTCAGCACCTTGCCGGGGCTTGCGCCGAAGCTGACCGCGGTCGCTTCGGAGAGTCCCGTTCCGGTGATCGTCACGACCGTGCCACCCGTCGCCGGTCCTGCCTTCGGGGCGAGCTTCTTGATCGTCGGCGCCGCGAGGTATGTGAACCTGTCCGCGGCGCCCTTGGCGCTCGTGCCCGCCACGGTCGTGACCGTCACGTCCACCGCGCCAACGCTCCCCGCCGGCGCTTGCGCGAGGATCTTCGTGGGCGATTCCACGCTGAAGCTCTCAGCGCTCGCCGAGCCGAACTTGACCGCTGTGGCTTCGCTGAAGCCCGTGCCGGCGATCGTGACCTGCGTGCCGCCCGCCGCGGCGCCCGCGCCCGGGCTGACGCCCGTGACCGTGGGGATCGCTTCGCCGTAGGCGAGGTCGTGCGAGCCGCCCGCCGAGATCCCCGAGACCTCGTTCAGCGCGCTCACCGGCACCGGCACGTCGCTCGGTTCGCCGATCGTGCCGTTGCCGAGCTCGCCGAAGTGATCTTCGCCCCACGTGAACACGGTGCCCGTGCCCAGCAGCGCCATGCTGTGCTCGCCGCCCGCGGCGATCGCCGCTGCACCCGAGAGCCCGCTGACCGCGGCCGGCGTTTCATCCTCGCGGGCGATCGTGCCCGTGCCGAGCTCGCCCGCCTTGTCTTCGCCCCACGCCATCACGGTGCCGTTGCTCAACAGCGCCAGGCTGTCGCGGGCCCCAGCCGCCACGGCGCTCGCGCCGGCCACCCCTTCCACGGCCACCGGCAGTTCGGTCATGCGTTCGCCTTCTTCGTTTTCCCGCACCGAGCTGTTGCCCAGCTGGCCGTATTCGTCGCCGCCCCAGGCCATCACATCGCCGCCGGCAAGCACCGCCAGCGAGTGCTGCAGGCCCGCCGCGATCGCGACCGCGCCGGTCAGACCCTGAACGGCCACCGGGACGGCGCTGTTGTTCGTGTTGTCGTTGCCCAGCTGGCCGCGTTCGCCCGCGCCCCACGCCTCCACTTTGCCGTTGGACTGAAGCGCCATCGCATGTTCGCCGCCCGCCGCGATCGCTGTGACCCCGGTCAGCCCTTTGACCTGGACGGGTAGTTCGCTTTCTTCAGTGCTCCCGTCGCCCAGCTCGCCGGACTGGCCGCCGCCCCAAGCCATCACCGTGCCGTTGCTGCGCAGCGCCAGGCTGAAGTCGGCGCCCGCCGCAATCGCCGTCACGCCCGTGAGCCCCGGCACCTGCACCGGCACATCGCTCATCGTCAGCGTTTCACCGCCGCCGCCGAGCTGGCCCCATTCGTCGGCGCCCCACGCCATCACGGTGCCGTTGCTGAGCAGCGCGAGGCTGTGGCGGGTTCCGCCCGCGACAGCCGTCACGTAGGAGAGGCCGCTGACCGGCTCCGGCAGGTAGCTCGGTTCGGTGCTCCCGTTGCCCAGCTGGCCGTACGTGTTCTGGCCCCAGGCGACCGCTGTGTAGTGGTGGACGGCCACTGTGAGGGTCGCCGCTTCGCTGTCGGCCGTGCCCGCCACGCTGTTGAAGACCGCACGGTACTCGTCGCCGTTTTCCGAGGCGGATATGCCCGAGAGCGTCAGCTGGTCTGTGGTGGCACCCGCGACCACGCTCCAGCCGGCGCCTGCGTTCGTGGACAGTTCCCACTGCACCATGGGTGTGGGATAGCCCGAGGCCGAGGATTCGAACGTGGCGCTCTGACCCGACTGCACCGTCACGCTCTGCGGCTGCTCGGTGACCTTTGGCGGGTTGCGCACCGTCAGCTTCGCCGCTTCGCTCGTCGCTTTGCCTGCAGCGTTTTCGAACACCGCGCGGTACTCGTCGCCGTCTTCGGAGACGCTTGCGCTCGCGATCGTCAGCTCATCGGAGGTGGCGCCCGAGACCGGGCTCCACGAGCCCCCCGCGTTCGTGGAGATTTCCCACTGCACGCCCGGGGCGGGAAAACCGGAGGCGGTGGCTTCGAAGGAAGCGCCGTGGCCTTCTTCCACGGTCACGCTCGCCGGCTGCTTGCTCAGTGCCGGGAGCTTCTGCACGGTCAGCGTCGCCGCTTCGCTCGGCGTCGAGCCGGCGGCGTTCGTGAACAGCGCCCGGTACTCGTAGCCGCTCTGCGAGCTTTTCGTGCTCACGACCGAGTACTGACCAGTGGTGGCGCCGCTGATCGCCGTCCACGTGTGGCCCGCGTTCGTGGAGAGCTGCCACTGGGTGGTCGGCGCCGGCGAGCCCGACGCCGTCGCGTCGAACGTCGCCGTGGCGCCTTCTTCCGCGGTCACGCTCAGCGGCTGCTGGGTGACGGAGGGAGCCTGCAGGACCGTCAGGACCACCGCTTTCGTGCTCGCCTGACCGGCCGGGTTTTTGAACACCGCGCGGTACCAGTAGCCGCTCTCGGAGACGCTCGTTTCGAGGATCGTGAGCTTGTCCGACGTCGCACCTTCCACGTTGGCCCAGGTGGCGCCTTCGTTCGTGGAGAGCAGCCACTGCACCGTCGGCGCGGGCGGCCCCACCGCCGCCGCTTCGAAGGATGCGCTCTGGCCTGCGTCGACCGTTGCGTTCACCGGCGCGGTCGTGACTTTGGGCGCTTTTTCATCCTGGGGGCCGGCGCCGGCCGCCGGGCGGGCGGATGCCGAGGCGGCCAGAAGCGCAAATGCGCAAGCCAGCACCGCCACGATCGCCGCGAAGCGCGACCGGCGAAGCCCACCGTGACCGCCCTGCGTCAGCTGCTTGAAGTCCATTTCCAGATTCCCCCGGCCGCAATTGGCGCTGCCCCGCCCCCTCAGCGATGACGAGCTTGAGCTTACACGATGTCTCTTCGACCGGAAAGTGTTTCCAACTGCTCCGTCGGCGGCTCGCGGCTCGGCCCAGATGACAACGGAGCGCGGGGATCGAGATCGACGGTGATCCCTCTCCCCACGCTCCGTGGGTGATGCTTAATGTCAGTCAGCTACTGGCTGTGAGGCGCGCCTCACGCTTCGGGTTCCGCGGGTTCGGTCGAGAACCCGAGGTCGCCGTCGTTCAGCTTTTCTTCGAAGTACGCCACGAACTTGCCTTTGGCGTAGTAGATGACGTCCGGGTGACCGGTGCTTTCTTCTTCTTCCTTGATTTCCTGCTCCGTTTTCCTGGGTGTACCAACTTCGCGGCAGTGTTCGGTCACCTGCTCGTAGCTCTTGATTTTCGAGAACGAGTCTTCGATTTCCAGGTATTCCTGTTCGCCGGCGAGCAGGCCCGTGCTCGGGTTTTCAGGGAACATCGCTTTCTTCTTCTTCGAGCCTTCCACTTCTTCGTGTTCAGAGGCGTATTCGGCCGCCGAGTAGGCTTCGCTCGGTTCCGTTTTCTTGATCGCCTTGAGCGGAAACGTCTGTTCGCCCGGAATCGTGACCGTGCACGCAGCACCCTTGACTTTGAACGTGAGAGCCGCAGGCGTGACGATTTCGGCTTCGCCCGCTTCGCCTTCAAACGTGGCCGACCCGTTCGCGCGGTATTTGATCACCAGCGGTTTCGTGAACTTGATCTTCGATTCTTCAACGGTCTTGCCTTCGATGCGCACCGCCAGGCACTTGCCCTTCTTGAAGCTCACGTTGGTTGTGTACGTCGCCGAGCGAGCCGCCGTGACCTTGCCCGACGTACGGACGTCGCGCGGACAGCGGATTTTCAGCTGGGCGATTTCAAATTCTTCGACTTCACCGAGTCCGGCGGTGATGCCGGGTTCGGTTTCCGAGAAGGACTTCCCCAGCGCACTGGCAGTGAATTCGCCGTAGAAGTGTTTTTCGTGTTCCTTGTGTCTCTTGGCCAGCGCCGGTCCGGCCAGCACGCCAAAGGCGCACAGCGCCGTGGCCAGCCCGACCAAAATCCTGACTCGTCTCATTCTCCTAGGTTCCTCGCTTTCGCTTTCGCATGGAAGGCTCGATGCAGCTCTGGGTTGCGATGCGACTGTCTCCTCCAGCACCCCGTTGGCGGCCGGGCTCCCCTCCATGGCCGCCGCCGAGATAGAGGGCGGGACCTTATCACGAAGGGCGGGGGTCGGTATTGCCAACCCGGGGGTGTTTTGCGCGCGTTTCGGCGCGAGCGTCGCGCGCCTCATGGAGCATCACAAGCCGGTAACCACCGGGCCATTGGCCGGTGCTATGCGAAGGGCTTGTCAACCGGAGACGGAGCGAGGCTTCCTATAGTGAGATTGGTTGTCTGCTCAATCAAAGGAGCCTGTTGTGGACGTTGAGATCTGGTCAGATATCGCATGCCCGTGGTACTACATCGGCAAGCGCCGTTTTGAAGCCGCGCTGGAGCAGTTCGAGCACCGCGACGACGTGAACGTGACCTGGCGGAGCTTCGAGCTCGACCCTGACGCGCCGCATGAGCGCACGGGCGATCGCGCGGAGCGTCTGGCGGAGAAGTACGGCATGAGCGTCGAGCAGGCACGCGAGGCCGAGCAGCAGCTGACGGGCGTGGCAGCGGGCGAGGGTCTTCCCTTCCGCTTCGACATCGCCCGCAGCGGCACGACTTTCGACGCGCACCGACTGGTGCATCTGGCGGAGACCCACGACCTGCAGGACGCAATGAAGGAGCGCCTACTGCGCGCGTACCTCACTGAAGGCGAGCTGATGGCAGACCACGACACGCTCGTGCGCGTGGCCGGCGAGGTGGGGCTCGATGAGCAGGAGGTGCGCGAGCTGCTCGATGGGGATCGCTACGCGGATGAGGTTCGCGCGGACGAGCGCACGGCCGGCGAGCTGGGGATCAGCGCGGTGCCGACGTTCGTGCTCGATCGCACGCTCGGCGCCTCCGGTGCGCAGCCACCGGGCGCGCTGCTCGATCTGCTGCGCCAGGGATGGGCGAAGCGCAGCCCCGCGTCGGCGATCGCCTAGGGTGGCTGAGATGGCGATCTTCGAAAACCTGAGCACGCTGAGCGGCACCCCGCTGGATGAGGCTTCATTGCAGGGGCGCGCGGTACTGGTGGTGAACGTGGCCTCGCGCTGCGGGCTGACCCCGCAGTACACGGGCCTGGAGCAACTGCAGGAGCGCTACGGCGATCGTGGCTTCACGGTGCTTGGCGTGCCGTGCAACCAGTTCGGCGAACAGGAGCCGGGCAGCGCGCAGGAGATCCAGACGTTCTGCTCGACGACCTACGGCGTGAGCTTCCCGATGACGGAGAAGCTGGACGTGAACGGCCCCGAGCGCCATTCGTTGTACAGCACGCTGACGGCCACCGCTGATGAGGCGGGAGCGGCGGGCGACGTGCAATGGAACTTCGAGAAGTTCCTCGTCTCTGCGGACGGGCGCCCGGTGGCGCGCTTTCGCCCGACGGTGGAGCCGGAGTCCCAAGAGCTAACCGACGCGATCGAGTCGGAGCTCCCTTCCTGATGGCGAGCGCCACGCATGCCTTGAGCACGGCGTCCGTTGACGCGCCGTTCGAGCACACGACGATCGAGCGCAGAGAGTTGGGCGAGCGAGACGTGTCGATCGACGTGAAGTACTGCGGCATCTGCCACAGCGACATCCACCAGGCCAAGAACGAGTGGGGCAACTCGATCTACCCGATGGTGCCCGGCCACGAGATCGCGGGCGTGGTCACAGCGGTGGGTAACGCGGTGGAGAAGCTGTCGGTGGGCGACCGCGTGGGCGTGGGCTGCCTGGTGGACTCGTGCGAGGAGTGCGAGTACTGCGAGGCGGGCGAGGAGCAGTTCTGCACGAAGGGCGCGGTGCTGACGTACAACGGCCGCGACTACGACGGCGAGCCGACGTATGGCGGCTATAGCCAGCGGATCGTGGTGAAGGATCGCTTTGTGGTCAAAGTGCCGGACAGCATTGAGTTGGAGTACGCAGCGCCGCTCCTGTGCGCTGGGATAACGACGTATGTGCCGTTGAAGCACTGGCACGTGGGCGATGGGACGAGGGTCGCGGTGATCGGCATGGGCGGCCTGGGACACGTGGGCGTGCAGCTCGCGGCGGCGATGGGCGCTGAGGTGACGGTGCTGAGCCAGACCCTGAGCAAGAAGGAGGACGGCCTGCGCTTCGGCGCGAAGCACTACTACGCCACCTCTGAGCGCGCGACCTTCAAGGAGCTTCAGTCGAGCTTCGACATGATCCTGAACACGGTCTCGGCGAACCTGGACGTGGACTCCTACCTGCGCCTGCTGCGCGTTGACGGCACGCTGGTGAACGTGGG
>DATBZG010000172.1:0-3144 GCA_036513335.1 Solirubrobacteraceae bacterium
CGAACAGGTCTTCGGCGACAGCTATCTGGAACTCCTGACGCTGGCCGTCCTCGTCTCGGCGTTCGCGACCGTGTACAAACACATCGAATGTCACCAGGAAGGCTGCCACCGCCTGGGCCGCTACCCGCACGGGCACCTGAAACTGTGCGCGCGCCATCATCCACTGATGCCCAACAACGGCAAAGTCACCGCCACCGAGATCGACGCGGTGACGAAAGCGAAAAGCGCCTGACGCGGGCCGCAGCGGCGGCCCGCACGGCGCCGAAGCGACGTCCACCGGATCTCGGCACCCGGTGGGACCGGCTGGATCGCCAAGCGAGGCGGTCTAACCTTGGTGGCCGTGAAACGCCGCGTGCTGCCGATCGTCGTGACGCTGGTGGGCGCCGGCCTGCTTGCGCTGCTGATCTACGGCGTCTCCGCGCAGGCCCCTAACCGCACACTCGACGAGCTCGTGGCGGAGAGGCAGTTCCCGGCCGCCCCCAACGCCGGGCGCACGCTGCCGGTGCTCGGCACCAGCGGCCGCGACTCGCTGGCATCGCTGCGGGGCAAGGTGGTTGTTCTGAACTTCTGGGCATCCTGGTGCGAACCGTGCCAGCTGGAGGCGCCGCTGCTCGAGGGCGCCCAGCACCGCCTGGAACGCCACGACGCGACCGTGCTGGGCGTCACCTACCTCGACGCCTCCCCCGACTCTGAAAGCTTCGTGCATCGCTACCACCTCACCTACACCAACCTGCGCGACAACACCGGCTCCTTCGCGCACTCCTACGGCACCGACCAACTGCCGGAGACCTTCGTGATCGACCGCCAGGGCAAGATCGTCGCGATCTCCCGCGGCGAGATCGGGCAGGCGTTCGTCAACCACGCCGTCGCGCTCGCAGAAAGCTCAACGTGAGGACAGCCAGCCGCTCATCCCGCGGAGCTCTCCTCGCGCGCATCCTCGCGGCGCTCGTCTGTGGCGCGTTCGCCACGGCCGGGCTTGGCGCAGCCGCAGCTCAGGCGACAGGCGCCGCGCCGGCCGCGGGCGCACAGACGACCCACATCAAGCCGCGTACCACGCTCCCGATCATCGAGCGTCAGGTCATGTGCGTGACGTGCAAAATCCCGCTGATGGTCGCCGAGTCGCCGCAGGCGAACCTCGAGCGCGAATACATCCAGGGGCTGATCGCCAAAGGCGAGGACGAAGCGCAGATCAAGCGCACACTGGTCGTGCAGTACGGACCCGCCGTGCTCGGGCTGCCCGCCGACCATGGCTTCAACCTCGCCGCATATCTCGTCCCGCTGGCCGCGGTCCTCGCGCTGCTCGCCACGCTGATCGTGCTGCTTCCGCGCTGGCGACGACATGCGCGCGCCCAGGCCGCGGCGAGCGGCGCCGCGCCCGCGCGGCTCAGCACGGCGGAGAACGCGAGGCTCGAGTCGGACATCGCGCGCTTCGACTGACGCGCCGCTACATGCTCGTGGGTGCGCTCACACCGAGCAGGCCCAGGCAGCGCGAGATCGTACGCGCCGTGGCCACGCACAGGGCGATGCGGAAGGACTCCACCGCCTGCGGCTCCGCGCCGATCACATGGCAGTCGCGGTAGAAGGCTGTGAACGTCTGCGCCAGCTCCAGCGCGTAGGCGGCGATTCGGTGCGGCGCGCGGCGCTCCGCCGCCTCCTCGAGCTCGGCCGGAAAGGCGAGCAGCTGCTCGATCAACGCGCGCTCGCTCGCGTGCAGCGCCCCGCGCTCGGACGCGCTCGCAGGGTCGTCCACTGCGGCGCACGCAACGCGCACACGCTCGAGGCCCGCCCGCTCCAGCATCGAGGCGATGCGCGCGTGCGCGTACTGCACGTAGTAGACCGGGTTCTCGTTGGACTGCTCACGCGCGAGGTCCAGATCCAGGTCGACCGTCGTGTCGTGCGAGCGCGCCAGCAGATACCAGCGCGCAGCATCCACGCCGATCTCCGCCACGAGCTCGTCCAGCGTCACGAACTCGCCCGCGCGCTTTGACATCTGCGAGCGCTCGCCGGAGCTCATCAGGTGCACCAGCTGCATGATCAGCAGCTCGAGCTCCCCCGGGTCGCCCCCGAGCGCCTCGTACGCGGCCTTCATGCGCAGCACGTAGCCGTGGTGGTCGGCGCCCCACACGTCCAGCTGGCGCTCGAAGCCACGCTCGCGCTTGTACTGGTGGTAGGCGATGTCCGAGGCGAAGTACGTGTGCTCGCCGCTGGAACGCACGAGCACCCGGTCCTTATCGTCGCCGAAGTCCGTCGTGCGCAGCCACAGCGCGCCGTCCTTGCTGTAGGTGTGCCCCTGCTCCTCCAGCAGCGCCAGCGTGTGTGCCACCGGACTCGGCTGACCGTCGTGCAGCACGCTCTCATACGCCCACGAGTCGAAGCTCACGCCAAAGCCCGCGAGCGATGCGGCGAGCTGCCCGATCACGATCCCCACAGCCGCCCGCCCCAACTCGGGCGGGTTGGCGCTGGCGGCGCCCGCGATGCTCGCGGCCAGCTCCACCACGTAGTCGCCCTGGTAGCCGTCCTCCGGAACCTGCTCGCCGCGCGCGATCGCCTGGATCGACTCGCCCAGCTTGAGCACCTGCGTGCCGGCGTCGTTGACGTAGAACTCGCGCTGCACGTCGTGTCCCTGCAGCGACAGGATCCGCGCGAGCGCGTCGCCGTAGGCTGCGTTGCGGGCGTGGCCCACGTGCATCGGCCCGGTGGGATTGGCCGAGACGAACTCGATCAGCACCCGCTCGGGCCTACCCGGTGTGCCCGCGCCGAGATCCTTCCCAGCTTTCAGCGTCTGTGCGAGCGCGGCGGTCAGCCAGGCGTCGGACACGAACAGGTTCACGAAGCCCGGGCCGGCCACCTCGAAGCGCTCGAGGCTCGCCCCCAGCCTGTCCTGCAGCGCGCCGCCCAGCCGCTCGGCGAGCTCGCGTGGGGGCACCCCGGCGCTCGGCGCCAGCAACAACGCCGCGTTCGTGGAGTAGTCGCCGAACTGCGCGCGGCGCGGGCGCTCGAGCGTGATCTGCCCACGCGGCGCGCCGTCCTCGGAGAGCTCGCCAACCGCGGCGATCACGGCTGCGCGCAGACGCTCGAGTGCGCTCAGCGCGGACGTGCCGGAGCGCTGGGCTGGTGCTCGCTTGTTGTCGGGGGCGGGTGGGG
>DATBZG010000173.1:0-5514 GCA_036513335.1 Solirubrobacteraceae bacterium
AAGGGCCACCAGCGCTCACGGACCCCGCCTCGAGAGAATCGCGTATGTGGCGCGACCTCAGTCCTTCGGGCGGCTACGACTATCGGCTAGCGGAGGGCACTTTACCGGAAAACGGGCGAATTTGTTAGCGGTGCATAAAGACGGGCGCGAGGTTGTACGAGTCGGCGTATTGGTTGGTGCCGCCTTGCGAGAGCCGCGCGGTAGCGGCCGTAGTGTGCGACGTCCTTATGAACACCCTAGAAGCAGTCCATCGGCGGGTAGCGAGCCACCCTGAGGTCCGGCCCAGCGGCTGGGCCTCAGGCGTTTACGCGCTCGCGATCTGCTGTTAGTCTCGGGAACATGGGAGGCGGGCGCTATGTGCGCATGCTGGCCGTCCCGGCGGCCCTAGGGGTGCTGCTTGTGCCTTACGCCAGCTCGTCAGGCAAGACCACCGCCAAGGGCATCCCCCAGCACATTCGTCGCGAGCTTACTGCTCGCGCGCTGTCCTACGCGCATAGCAACAGATGGAGCGATCCCCACGTCATCGCGGTTCTGATGACGACCTCGGAACGGATTCCAGGAACGGCCCACGACTACAGGGGCTTCTACTCAGTCAGACTGGACGCTCAGCACAAAAGCCTGGCCTGCAACCCGCCGCATGGAGCCACCTGCCCTCCGGCGACCCATCTCGAAATTCGGTACTCCTTCGGGCTCACGCAGTATTTCGTGACGCCTCCGGTCGGCCGACCCGGGAACTACTAGTAGCCAACCGACTGGGTTCTCGTCCCTACGTAAAGGGGATAATCGCCGAGTTAACCGACACAGAGGCCGAAGGCAACCGCGGCCCCCCAGCAAAAGCGAAGCCCTCCCTCCGCAGGCTGCCCACGAAGTCGCAGCCTGCGGAGGGAGGGCGTAGCGCCGCGCCGCGCCGCGCCGCGCCTACTTAAGCTCGACGGAAGCCCCAGCCTCCTCGAGTTCCTGCTTGAGCTTGTCGGCCTCCTCGCGCTCGATGCCCTCCTTGACGGGCTTGGGGGCCTCGTCGACGAGCGCCTTGGCCTCTTTGAGCCCCAGGCCGGTGGCCGCACGTACGACCTTGATGACCTGGATCTTCTTGTCGCCGGCGCCGGTGAGGAGTACGTCGACGGTGCTGCTCGCTTCTTCCTCCGCGGCTGCGTCGCCACCGCCGCCCGCGGGCGCTGCGGCGGGAGCAGCCATGGCGGCTGCGGAGACGCCGAACTCCTCCTCCAGAGCCTTGATGCGCTCGGCGAGCTCGAGCACGGAGATGCCCTTCAGCTCCTCGATCCAATCCTGTGTACTGGTTGCCATGTGAGTCAGTCCTCCTTGGTCGTCTCGGCGTCCTCGGACTGATTCTCAGCCGAGACGTCCGCTTGATTGTCGTCTGCTTGCGCCGGCTCGTCTGCCTCCGGCTCCCCCTCCGGGGACGATGCAGTTGTGTACTCGGGTGGCGCCTCCGCGGTGTCCTCCGCGAGCGCTATCTCATCCGGCAGTGCCTCCTCTTCCGCGGCCGGTGCCTCGGCCTCAGCGGCAGGCTCAGGCTCCGCCGCGGCGGCGGCAGGCGCGGCGCCCGCGGGGATCTCGCCGGACTCCTTCTTGGCGTTGACCTGCCCGAGCGCGACGGCAAGGCCGCTGATGAGCGCATTCAGCGAGCGCACGAGCCCACCGATGGGCGAGGCGACGACGCCGACGAGCTGGCCGTAGAGAACCTCGCGGGAGGGCAGTTTGGAGAGCGAGCGGATCTGCTCGACGTCGATCGTGTTGCCTTCCATGAGCCCGCCCTTGAAGGGCAGCAGCTGCGTGGTGCGCGCGTAGTCCGCTACGACCTTGGCAGCGGTGGCGATGTCGCCGCGCACGAACGTCAGCGCGGTGGGGCCGGCGAGGAAGTCCTTGAGCGACTCGGCGCCGACCTGGTCGGCGGCGCGCTCGGTGAGCGAGTTCTTCACGACCTTGAAGGTCGCGTCGGACTCGCGCAGCGTGGCGCGCAACTCGGCGACCTGGGCGACGGTGATGCCGCGGTAGTCGACGGCGAAGATCGCGTCGGACTCGTCTATTTGGCTTGCGATCTCAGCGATCGCAGCGGCCTTCTGGTCTCGGTTCATGGGGCTCCTGTCCCGGTCTTCCGCTGCGCTTGAGCGCGTGCTGCCGGGGGTCTTTGGTGGCCTGTGGCGGGAATGACGCTAGGCGGCGATGCTGGCCGCAGGCGCCTCCTCGATGATTTCACGTGTCTTTGACGCGTCCACCTTGATGCCTGGGCCCATGGTGGAGCTGAGCGTGATCGAGCGCAGGTAGCGCCCTTTTGCGGCGGAGGGTTTGGCGCGGGTCAGCTCTTCGATGACGGCTGCGTAGTTCTCCAGCAGCTTGCGCTCGTCGAAGCTGACCTTGCCGATCACGAGGTGCACGATCGCGGTGCGGTCGGTGCGGTACTCGACCTTGCCGGACTTGGACTCTTCGACGGCTTTGCCGACGTCCATCGTGACGGTGCCGACTTTCGGGTTCGGCATCTTGCCTGACGGTCCGAGGATGCGCCCGAGCTGCCCGACGACGGACATCAAGTCGGGGGTGGCGATGGCGACGTCGAAGTCGTCGAAGCCCTCCTGGATGCGTTTGGCGAGGTCCTGCGCACCGACGACGTCCGCGCCGGCGTCTTCGGCCTCCTTGGCCTTGTCGCCCTGCGCGAACACGGCCACCTTGACGTCCTTGCCGAGACCGTTGGGCAGCGCGATCGTGCCGCGCAGCTGCTCGTCTGCGTGGCGCACGTTCAGTCCGGTGCGGACGTGAACCTCGACGGACTCGTCGAACTTGGCGCTGCCGAGGCTGCGCACGAGCGCGATCGCCTCTGCGGGCTGGTACTCGTGCTCGCGGTCGACCTTGGCGAGGACCTCTGAGTAGCGCTTGCCGTGGGCGCTCATGATGCGACCTCCACACCCATCGAGCGGGCGGTTCCGGCGATGATCTTGGCGGCCTGGTCGACGTCGTGGGCGTTCAGGTCAGCGAGCTTGCGCTCGGCGATCTCGCGCAGCTGGCTCTGGGTGATCGTGCCCACCTTCACGCGGTGGGGCTCGCCGGAGCCCTTGTTGATTTTGATCGCCTGGCGGATCAACACGGCGGCGGGCGGCGTCTTGGTGACGAACGTGAACGAGCGGTCCTCGTAGACGGTGATCACCACCGGGATGACGGTGCCCGTTTCGCTCTGCGTCTGCGCGTTGAACGCCTTGCAGAACTCCATGATGTTGATCCCGTGCTGACCCAGCGCAGGACCCACCGGCGGCGCAGGACTGGCCTGCCCGGCGTTCGCCTGCAGCTTGATCGTCGTAAGTACCTTCTTGGCCATGGCTTAGAGCTTCTTCACTTGGTCGAATTGAACCTCAACAGGGGTCTCCCTGCCGAAGATAGATACCAGCACCTTGAGCCGGGCGGCGTCCTCGTTGATCTCGGAGATCTCGCCGGAGAAGTCGGACAGCGGCCCGGAGACGACCTTGACGGACTCTCCTATGGAGAACTGGGCGCGAGTGCGGGTGGCGGTGGCGACCTCCTTGTGCAACAGGCGGTCCACCTCTCCCTGGGTCAGCGGCACGGGCTCCTGGGAGGCGCCGACGAAGCCGGTAACGCCGGGGGTGCCCTTGACCACGCCCCAGGAGTCCTCGTTGAGCTCCATGTTCACGAGCACGTAGCCGGGCATGGTGCGCTTCTCGACGGTGACCTTCTGGTTGTCCTTCATCTCGGCCACGGCTTCAGTGGGCACGACCACGCTGCGCACAGCGCGCTGCTGCCCCAGCGAGATCACGCGGTGCTCGAGGTTGTGTTTGACCTTGTTCTCGTGGCCAGAGTATGTGTTGACGACGTACCAGCGAAACATTCAGATTCAGCGTTCCTTACAAGATGAATTCAACGATTTCCTTCGCAACGTAATCGGCGAGGCCAAGGTAGGCCCCGGCGACTGCGACGAAGCCGAGCACGACTGCGGTCGCCTGGAAGACATGACGGCGGTCGGGCCACTGCACACGCTGGAGCTCCGCCCAGCTGGCGCGCAGGAAGCCGATTGCTTTGTTGCCGCCGCGCAGCGGCGCGCCGGACGGGCGCTCGAGGCTGCCACCGCCACCGGTGCCGCCACCACCACCGGATCCCCCACTGCCGCCCGAGCCGCCACCCAGCCCAGCGCCACCGCCGGCGGGGCCTGCGGGTTCCTGGAGCGCGTCCTCTGTGTCGAAGTCGAAGTCATCGGGCGCGTCGATGCTGGTTTCCTCGATGCCGATGTCTGGCACGGCGGGCACGCCGCCGGCGCCACGCACGATGGCAGCGTCGAACTCGTCCACGTCGGCGGAGGCGTGGTCGAGCGCGCCGGGCACGTCGACGCGCTCGAGCGTGCCGGGCGCGAGCTCCTCGGCGGCATGCTCGTCGGTCGCCTGGCCGGGCGCGCCGGCGCCAGCACCGTTGGAGGCGGTCCCGGGAGCGGCCGTTGCGGCACGTCGAGATGCGCCCGCGCCGCGTTCGCGGCGCTGCTTTGCACGTTTACGGTCACGAGCCACGACAGCGCTCCCGCGCTAACGGGTCTCCCTGTGGCTGGTGTGCTGGCGACACCAACGGCAGTACTTGCGCAAGCTGATCCGGTCTGGATTGTTGCGCTTGCTCTTGTTTGTCTGGTAGTTGCGATGCTTGCACTCCTCGCAGGCGAGGGTGACAGCAATTCGGACGTCTCCGCGGGCCATGATCAGAAATCCCTGCGTCGTTGTGGACAGGCGGCTCTGGGCGAAGAAAAACCCCGCCCAGGCGCGAGGTGCAAGCAGTCTAGCGCGCTTGGGCAACCCTTGACGGCGACGGCTCCAAGCGCGAAGCTCGGGTCCGCCCAACCGGGCCCAGTTGCCCTGCCCGCACGCCATCCTCCACTAAAGAAAAGAAGGAGACACAGCCATGCCCCTGCCCGAGCAGATCCCTGTGAGCGCCCACGACGAGACGTTTGCAGGCGTGAACTACCACATCCGTGGCGAACTGGTGCCGGAGCTGCAGATCGACATCTCGGGGCAGCAGGTGATGTTCGAGCACCACGTGCTGCTGTGGAAGGAGACGCAGCTGAACGTGGAGCTGAAGAAACTGCCGGGGGCGATCAAGCGCAAGATCGCAGGGCTGGAGTTCTTCGTGACGCGCACGTCGGGCTCGGGACGGATCGCCTTCTCGCGCGACTCCCCGGGCCAGTGCGTTCCGATGCACCTCAAGCAGGGCGAAGGGCTCGACGTGCGCGAGCACCAGTTCCTGGCTGCCACGGACAACCTCGACTACAGCTTCGAACGCATCAAGGGCGTGCAGAACATGCTGCTGGGCGGCTCGGGCTTCTTCATGGACAAGTTCCGCGCGACGGACGGCGACGCGCTGGTGTGGCTACACGGCCACGGCAATGTGTTCCTGGTGACGCTGGGGCAGGGGGAGCAGCTGGACGTGGAGGCGGGCGCGTGGCTGTACAAGGACCCGACGGTGAACCTCGAGGCGGTGACGATGGGGCTGAAGACAGGCATCTTCGGCGGC
>DATBZG010000174.1:0-8203 GCA_036513335.1 Solirubrobacteraceae bacterium
GCCGTCAGGGCGATGGTCAACAGTCGCCAGAGCGTCGCGCGATCTTCCGCGTTCAGTCCCTCCAGGACCTCGTCCTCGATCGTTTCCTGCGCGCGCTCTGCGTCGATCAGTGTGCGGCGTCCGCTCTCGGTCAGCTCGACGTTGTTGGCGTCCATGCAAAGGGCCTCGGCGAGCTCCTGCTGAGGCGCGCCGTCGTGGTCGCGCAGGTAGCTGAGCGCCATGACGAGCCGCATGTGTATCCCCATGAGCTCCTCGGTGCTGCGGCGGTACACCCTGCTTGGCGAGGCGCGTGAGCAGCACCATCGAGCCAGGCTCACATCCAGTACTCACTTTTCCCATGACGTCGCGATTATACCACACGGCAGTCATCATCACCGTGTACAAGATAATACCTGCTCAAGGGATGATCAATGCTATGTTGTTCCTACGAACCACCCGAGAGGAGCCACATGAGCATCAGCAGCATCCGAGACATTCGCGGCAGAGCAGCCACCTTCGACACGGCCGATGAGAGTTCGGCCCGCACCAGCGAGCGCAGACGCTGGATCGCGCTCGCGGTCCTCTGCCTCGGGCAGCTGATGATGGTTCTCGACGCCACGATCGTGAACGTCGCGCTGCCCTCGATTCAGCGGGAGCTTCACTTCACGCAGGCAAACCTGACGTGGGTGATCGACGGATACATGATCACCTTCGGCGGCTTCCTGCTGCTCGCGGGCAGGTTTGGCGATCTCGTGGGGCGCAAGCGGGTGTTCCTCAGTGGCCTCGTTCTGTTCGTTGCCGCCTCGATCCTCTGTGGCGTCTCCGACAGCCAGGCGATGCTGATCGGCGCGCGCCTGCTCCAGGGTGTGGGTGGCGCGGTTGCCTCCAGCGTGATCCTGGCGATCATTGTCACCGAGTTCCCCGAGCGCGGCGAGCAGGCCAGGGCGATGGGCGTCTACGCGTTCGTTTCCGCCGGGGGTGGCTCTATCGGCCTGCTGGCCGGAGGCGCGCTCACACAGTCGCTGAACTGGCACTGGATATTCTTCGTCAACGTTCCGATCGGCGCGATCGCGTTCTTGCTGGGCTCGATCCTGATCGAGGAGAACGAGGGCATCGGGCTCGCCGGCGGTCTGGACCTGGTTGGCTCCGCCCTGATCACGCTGGCGACGATGATCGGCGCCTTCGCGATCGTCAAGTCCGGCGATTACGGTCTGAGCTCGGCGCGGACGCTTGGCGCGGCCGGCGCCTCCCTGGTCCTGCTCGGCTCCTTCCTCGCATGGGAGGCGCGTGTCGCCAACCCGATTATGCCGCTGCGCGTCCTGCGCCTGCGCACATTGATGGGCTCGAGCCTCGTTCGCGGGCTACTCGTGACCGGCATGTACTCGGCATTCTTCCTCGGCGCGCTGTACCTCGAGCGTGTGCTCGGCTACGACGCGATCGACACGGGCCTCGCGTTCATGCCACTCACGGCGGCGATCGCGGTCATGTCGTTGGGGGTGGCTGCGCGCGCGGTCCAGCGCTTCGGCGCCGTACCGACGCTCGCTGCGGGACTCGGCGGGATCATCGTCGGCCTGCTGCTGCTGGCTGGGCAGGGTGTTCACGCGGCCTACTTCCCGGGCCTGTTCTTCGCCTTCCTGGCCCTTGGCATCGGCGCGGGCGCCTCGTTCCTGCCGCTGCTGACGCTCGGAATGGCCGACGCGCCGGCACGCGACGCCGGCCTGGCATCGGGCATCATCAATGTCTCGGTGCAGCTCTTCGGTGCGATCGGGTTGGCCGCGCTGGGAACGATCGCGACCGACCACACGAAAGCGCTGAGTGCTGCAGGACACCCGCTGCTGGCGTCGCTGACGGGTGGCTACCACCTCGCGTACCTGGTCGCCGCGGTGTGTGTCGGCGTTGGCATCCTCGCGGCATTCCTGGTGTTGCGCCCGCCCCGGGCCCGACCGCAGGAGATCATCGACGCGGAGCGCATCATCTCCGAGTCGAGCGAGCAAGTGGCGCAGGCAGCATGAGCTCCCTGGTGCCCAGCAACGACCACGCCGCACGTAGGTTGGCGGCGCAGCGCGTTCGAACTGCTGCGCGCTCGCGCCGCGCGGACGAGGGAACCGTCACCGAGATGGCGCGCCTGCTGTTGCGCGATGCCCGTGAGGCGCACCCTGTCGAGGACCGGACTCGGCAGGGGGCGCAGCGCGCAGTGCGGCGCGAGCTCGCGGGCGTGTCCGGGCGCCTCAGCCCGCGCCCGCTCGCAGCTCGGCGCGCTTGACCTTGCCGCTTGCGGTCTTTGGCAGCTCCGCAACGAAGTCGATGATGCGGGGGTACTTGTAAGGGGCGGTCTGGCGCTTGACATGCTCCTGCAGCTCCCGCACCAGCTCGGGCGAGGGCGCATATCGGTCATCGCGCAGCACCACGACTGCGCGCACCACCGAGCCGCGTTCCTCATCGGGAGCCGCCACCGCAGCGGCCTCCGCGACGGCCGGATGGGCGATCAGCGCCGACTCGACCTCGAACGGTCCGATGCGATACCCGGCCGAGACGATCACGTCGTCACCGCGGCCCTCGAAGTACAGCCAGCCGTCCTCGTCCTGGGTGACACGGTCGCCGGTGTGCCACAGCGCCCCCTCGCGTCGGTCGCGCACGATCCACGCTCCGCCCTGCTCGCGTACGACGTCCTCACCGAGGTAGCCCAGGAAGAAAGTGGGCACGCTCGCGGGGTCGGCCGTCAGCTCGCCGTCAACAATCGTCAGGCCGATGCCCGGGAGGGCCCTGCCCATCGATCCAGGCCGGGCCTGCTCGTGCAGCGGGGTGCCGGTGGTCTGCCCGGTCTCCGTCTGGCCGTAGCCATCTCGGATCTCCAGACCCGTCGCATCGAGCCAGGTGCGCAGCACCTCTGGGTTGAGCGCCTCGCCGGCGGCGACCATTCCGCGCAGCTCGGGCATCGTGCGCAGCTCGGCGCGCTTGGCGATCACGCGGTACTCCGTGGGCGCCATGCACAGCACGTTCACACGCTCGCGCTCGAGCAGCGCGAGGCGCTCCTCTGGGTCGAAGCGGGCGTCGTGCAGCACTGCTGTCGCCCCCGAGAGCCACGGCGCGATGAAGACGTTGCGTGCCGACTTCGACCAGCCGCTGGCGGCGGTGCACCAGACGAGCTCGCCGGCGCTCGCGCCTAGCCAGTGCTCGGCCTGCACGCGCTGGCCGTAGAGATAGCGCTGCGCGTGCAGGACTGCCTTGGGCTCGCCCGCGGTGCCGCTGGTGAACGTGATCAGGCAAGGATCGTCGGCCTGCAGCTCGACCGTCGTGGCAGGCTCGCCGGTGAACAGGCTCTCGTCCGGGACGTAGGCGACGGTCACCGAAGCTGCGTAGCCCGCCAGCGCCGCCTGAAGCTCGTCGCGGTTGCGCTCGTCGGAGACGATCAGCGAGGGCTGAACGACGTCGATACGCAATCGCAGGTCTTTCGCGCGGAGCTGCTCGGTGCAAGGCAGCACGACCGCGCCGATGCGAAAGCACGCGATCATCGTCAGCACCCACTCGGGGCGGTTTCCGATCAACGTCATCACGACATCGCCGCGGCCCACGCCGCTGCGCTGGAGGTGGCCCCCAAAGCGCGCCGAGCGCTCGGACAGCTCGCCGAAGCTCCATTCGCGGCGCCCGCCGTCGCGCGCGAGCTCCAGGACCGCAGGTCGCTGCGGCGACGCCGCGTCAACGATCTCCCGCGCGAAGTTCACGCGGGCATTCTCGCCGAGAGCGAGGCTCACTGTCGGGCCGTATGTGAGCCACGACGTTCGGCGGGCATCGAGGCAACTACCGGTATTCTGCGAGGCTAGACGCGACAGCCCGACCACGACACTGGAGCGCAGATCAGAATGGCCGTAGCCGCCTCCCAGCACACCGAGATGACCGACGAGCAGAAGGCGATCACCGAGATGGTGCGCCAGTTCGCCGACGAGCAGATCCTGCCGAACGCCGAGCACTACGACCACGAGGACGCCTTCCCCGAGCCGATCGTCGAGCAGATGAAGGAACTGGGGCTCTTTGGTGTGACGATCCCCGAGGAGTACGGCGGGATGGGCCTGGACCTGACGACGTACGCGATGATCGTGGAGGAGCTCTCGCGCGGCTGGATCTCGATCTCGGGCGTGATCAACACGCACTTCATCGGCTCCTACCTCCTGATGAAGTTCGGGAGCGAGGAGCAAAAGGAGAAGTACCTGCCACGCATGGCCACCGGCGAGATCCGGGCGGCGTTCTCGCTGTCGGAGCCCGAGCTCGGCTCAGACGTGCAGGCGATCAAAACGAAAGCGGTGAGGACCGACGACGGTAGCTATGAGATCAACGGTCAGAAGATGTGGGTGACCAACGGTCTGCGCTCAGATCTCGTGTTCGTGCTCGTCAAGACCGATCCGAACGCTGAGAAGGCGTACAAGGGCATGACCTGCTTCATCGCGGAGAAGGAAGGTGGCGTCAAAGAGAACACCGGCGCCTACGCCGGCCTGCTGGTGCCGGACCAGCTGAAGAAGATGGGCTACAAGGGCGTCGAGTCCACAGAGCTCGTGTTCGACGGCTACCGCTGCCCCGCCGAGAACATCCTGGGCGGCGAGGAGGCCGGGCTCAACAAGGGCTTCCCACAGATGATGGACGCGCTGGAGGTCGGGCGTGTGAACGTCGCCGCTCGCGGTGTTGGCATCGCGCAGCGGGCGCTCGAGCTCGCGCTGCGCTATTCGCAGGAGCGACGGACGTTCGGCAAGCCGATCTCAGAGCACCAGGCGATCCAGTTCAAGCTCGCGGACATGGCCACTCAGGTCGAGGCGGCGCGCCTTTTGACGCTGCGCGCGGCGCGGCTGAAGGACGCCGGTGAGCGCTCGGACCTGGAGGCGGGGATGGCGAAGCTGTTCGCCTCGGAGGCCGGCCGCTTCTGCGTCGAGGAGTCCTTCCGTATCCACGGTGGATACGGCTACTCCAAGGAGTACGAGATCGAGCGCCTCTATCGCGACGCGCCGCTGCTGCTGATCGGCGAGGGAACCTCGGAGATCCAGCGTATGGTGATCGGTCGCAAGCTCTTGCAGCGTCATAAGATCTGACAGACAGCGACGGACCGTTAACCGGTTCAGGAGGAGAGAAGCAGGGACATGGCTGACGACGCCAAGGCTCTGATCGAGGTCGCTACCCGTAGGTTCCTCAGCGAAGTCCCCGCTCTGGAGCCGATCAAGCTCGTTGTGGGTATCGAGCTACGGGGCAGGGGAGACGTACAGCCGTTCCGGCTGGAGATGCCCGGCGTGAAGGTCACCAAGGGGCCGGCGGCAGACGCACGCGTGCGTGTGGACATGCGCCGCGAGTTCTTCAACGTGATGGCCCGCGAAGGCAAGGTGGCCGACTGGATCGAGGCGTTCAGCTACGGGCAGGCCAAGGCCTCGGGCCCGGAGCAGTTCATCCGCCTGATCGTCAACGTGGTGGAGCGCCAGCAGGAGCGCGAACGTACGCCGAAGGCGCGCAAGCACGCGTAGAGCCGCCGCCGCGCCGGACGTCAGTGGTAGGACGTGAGCTGCTCGGCAAGAAACGCCAGCGAGGCCAGCAGGCAGATGCACATGACGACTAGTGAGAGGTTTTCGTTCATGGGCCGCCCCAGAAGATAGTGCACCGCGCGGTGGCGCGATGAGCACCGACGTGCCGGCGTTACAGCTCGGCGCCGCCGTCGTAGAGCTTGATCACCCTGACGGGGTGGGTGGGATCGGAATCGACAGCGTCGAGACACAGGCGGCAGAGCACACACTCATCAAGGTTCTTCTCGACGAGCTCGAGCGTGCCGTCGCCATGCTGTGCGTAGATGTCGACCGGACACGCGTCGGTGAGCTTCTTGGCGACATCGGTGTCCGCCGCGACGGCGTCCGCAACCTCGACCGCGATGAAGATGCCGTCCTTCCTCACGCCTGGCCTATCTCTGCGAGCTTCGCCTTGACGAGATCGGGGATCTCATCGATCCGCTGCACGACGGGGATGCCGGCCGCCTCCAGCCGCGCGATCTTCTCCGTCGCGCTGTCCTCCTTGCCCTCCACGATCGTGCCGGCATGCCCGAAGGACATGCCCTGCATCTCCTCGTCGTCCATGAACTTGCCAGCCATGAAGGCGATGATCGGCAGGCGCGAGTTGTGCTCCTTGACCCACTGCGCCAATTGCGCCTCCATGCGCCCGCCGGGCTCGGTGTAGATCACGATCGCCTGGGTCTGCTCATCGGCCTCGAAGTACGGCATCAGCTCGGCGTAGGTGGAGCCGATGATCGCGTCGCCGCCGATCGAGACCGCGGTGGAGACTCCGAGTCCGGCAGCCGTCAGCGTGGAGGAGATCTCCGTGGTCATGCCGCCGGAGCGGCTCATCACACCCACCGCGCCGGGCTGGTAGGCCACGGCGGCGTTGCGCGCCGGGCCGCCGATGCCACCCATCTTGGCGACGCCCGGGACGATCACGCCAAGGCAATTGGGGCCGATGATGCGTGCACCCTTGGCGTCGGCGAGCTCGACCATCATCGCGACGTCACGTCGCGGGATCCGCTCGGTGACGATCACGATCGTCTTGATGCCGGCATGGAGAGCCTCGAAGACGGCATCTCGCGTGCCTGCGGGCGGGACGGTGACGACTGAGCCGTCCGGCACGACGCCGCCGTTGTGCTCGACGACCTGCTCGACGGTGTCGAAGACGGGGACCCCGTGGACCTCGCGGCCCTTGCGGCCAGGCGTCACGCCCCCGACGATCTTGGAGCCGTAGTCCAGGCACTCGCGGGTGAGGTTGACGGCCTCGCGCCCCGTGATGCCCTGGATGATGAAGGTCGTGTCTTGGTTGATCAGGATGGACATGCTCAGGCACTGTCCCCTTCGATCTTGGCGACCGCCCGGCCGGCGGCCTCCCACAGGGACACAGAGCGGTCGCAATACTCGATCCCGTATTTGTCGAGGATCTTGAAGCCCTCCTCCTCCCAGGCGCCTGGGATGCGGAAGATCGCGATTGTCTCTCCAGGGTCCTTGCCCAGCTCCAGGCAGGCCTTGATCACGCCACGGGCGACGATGTCCACGCGGGTGTTGGAGACGATCGACATCATCACGGCGATCTTCTCGACGCCGTCTTTCTGCAGGACCTGCTTGGCCAGCCCACAGGCCTTGGCGACTGATGGGTTGCCGCCGATCTCGGAGTAGTTGGCGGGCTGTCCGCCCTGCTGGCGCACGGCATCGGTCAGCGTCAGCGAGCCGCCGCCAGCTCCGATGACGAGGCCGATGTTGCCGTTGAAGCCGGTGTCCTTGCCCTGGATGACGCCACGATGGTCGGCGGCGTCGATCGCCTTGACGGCGTCTTCGAAGGTGGTCGGGGTGTGGTCCTCGCGGGTGCCCTCGTCGGCGCCGATGCCGAGGGCCTTGATCAGGCCCTTCTGACGCGGCATGCCCTCGTTCTCCATCTCCATGTGCGCGTCGAGCGCGACGAACGAGCCGTCCTTCAGTTCCGCCAGTGGGTTTATCTCGGCGAGCGTCATGTCGTTCTCGAGGAACAGCTGCGCCAGGCGCGCGAGCACCGGCGTCGCGCGCTGCAGCGCCCTGCCGGTCACGCCGGCCGCGGCGATGACCTGCTTGGCCTGGAAGTCGGAGAAGGGCTCGAGCGTCGAGAAGTGGCCACGACCGACGTGGTCGGGGTGCTCCTCGGCGACCTGCTCGATGTCGATCCCGCCCATGTCGCTGAACAGCATCAGCGGCTTCTTGGCGGTGCCGTCCCAGACGACGCCGGCGTAGTACTCCTGCTCGACCTCGGCCTTCGGGTCGACGAGCACGCCGCGCGGCATGTGGCCGTTGATCTCGAGGGCGAGGATGTCGCGGGCGTGGCTCTCGGCTTCCTCGGGCGTGTCGGCGAACTTGACGCCGCCGGCCTTCATGCGCCCGCCTGTCAGCACCTGGGACTTGATCACGGTAGGGCCGCCGATGCGCTCGGCGATCGCCTTCGCCTCCGCCGGATCGGTGGTGAAGCCGTAGTCGGTCACCGGGATGCCGGCACGCTTTACGACCTCGCGGGCCTCGAACTCGAAGAATCTCATGCGGCGCGGAAGCCTATAGGGAGCTGCGAGCGATGTGACGCGCGGGTGGACGTGTCATCGATTCAGCCTCATCGATTCAGGCGCACGGAGGAGAGGCTAGAAACCGTAGGCTTGTGCCAGCTCAGGATCCTTCTTGGCGAGCATTTCGGCGAGGTTGACCAT
>DATBZG010000175.1:0-11108 GCA_036513335.1 Solirubrobacteraceae bacterium
CGAGCTCGTGCAGGCGGGCGACGGGTCGGGGCGGGTGCTGTGTGTGTTCGGCGCGGGCGGGGATCGCGATCGGGGTAAGCGCCCGCTGATGGGGGAGATCGCCGCGCGCCTGGCGGATGTCGTGACGGTCACCTCTGACAACCCGCGCTCGGAGGACCCCGAGCGGATCATCGAGGAGATCATGGATGGCGTTGGGGCGGCCACAGGCGAGGTGGGCTCGTACGCGAGCGCCTCGGGGAACGTGCGCGCGATCACCGATCGCCGTGGCGCGATCGAGCAGACGATCTCCGCTGCCCGCGCGGGCGACGTGGTGATCCTCGCGGGCAAGGGCCACGAGCAGGGGCAGGAGTTCGCGGACGGGCGCAAGGTCCCGTTCGACGACGCGAGCGTCGCGCGCCAGGCGTTGGAGGACCACGAGCGGGCGGGCGTGCGATGAAGAACTGGGACGCACGCCACCTCGCGGCGGCCGCGGGTGCGACGCTCTCGCGCAATCCCTCCGGCGTGGGGACCCCGCCGGGGCCGCGAGGCGTGTGCATCGACTCACGCGAGGTTGCGCCCGGCGATCTGTTCGTCGGTCTGCGCGGCGAGCGCTCCGACGGCGGCGCCCACGCCCAGCAGGCGCTCGAGGCGGGCGCGTGGGGGGTGCTGGTCGGCGCGGGACACGCGGACTCCCTCGCGGCGAGCGCCCATGGCGGCGCGGTGCTCGCCCACGGCGATCCGCTGGCCGGGCTGCAGTCGCTGGCGCGCTCGTGGCGGCGGGAGCTGCGCGCCCGCGGGGCGATGGTCGTGGCGATCACGGGGTCCACGGGCAAGACCTCGACCAAGGACATCCTTGCGGCGCTACTCTCACGGCGCCTACGGGTAGCGTCGAGCCCGGAGAACTTCAACACCGAGATCGGGCTGCCGCTGTCGATCCTGGCGGCGAGCGCGGACACGGAGCTGTTGGTACTGGAGATGGCGATGCGCGGGCCGGGCCAGATCGCGGAGCTGACGGCGATCGCCGAGCCCGACGTCGGCGTGATCGTGAACGTCGGTCCCGCGCACCTGGAGCTGCTGGGCTCGCTCGAGGCGATCGCGGCCGCGAAGGCGGAGCTGATCGAGGGGCTGGCACGTGGCGCGAGCGTCGTGGTGCCGGCTCAGGAGCCGCTGCTGGAGCCCCACCTGCGCTGGGAGCTGAACACGATCACCTTCGGCGAGCAGGGCGACGTCTGGTTGGAGGAGCGTCACGCGGACGGGTCGGTGCTGATCTGCCACGGCGACGCGGAGATCGAGTTGCAGCCGTCGTTCACGCAGGCGCACAACCTGCGCAACCTGCTCGCGGCTGTGGCGGCGTCGCGCGCGCTGGGCTACACGCCTCGCGGGCGCGTGGACGTGAGCTTCTCGGCGATGCGCGGGCAGCGCGAGACGCTCGCGGGCGGCGTGACGCTTGTCGCGGACTGCTACAACGCCAACCCGATGTCAATGCGCGCGGCGATCGACGACCTGGCGGAGACGGCCTCGGGCCGCCGTGTGGCGGTTCTCGGCGACATGCTCGAGCTGGGACCGGAAGCCCCGGGGCTGCACCGTGCGATCGGCCACCACGCCCAGGCGCATGGCGTTGATCTGCTCGTGACCGTCGGCCCACTCGCGGCGCAGATGCGCGCGGGCTTCGCCGGCGAGAGCCACGAGGTGCCCGACGCGCAGGCGGCCGGGGAGATATTGGTGGAGCTCGTGCTCGAGGGCGACACCGTGCTCGTGAAGGGCTCGCGCGGCGTCGGGCTGGAGCGGACGATCGAGTACCTCCGCGGCGAGCTTCAGCATGGTGGCGCCGCGGTCGGCGCGCCATCTGCCATCCCCGTGCCGGAGGGGCCCGACTACGCCGTGCCGGAGCAGCTCTGAATGGGTCGGATTCTCTTCGGGGGCACGGCCGCGCTGCTGATCTGCATCTTCCTGAGCCCCAAGTTCATCGAGTTCCTGCGCAAGCGCGAGTTCGGTCAGCAGATCCGCGAGGACGGGCCTGAGGGCCACCACCAGAAGGCGGGCACGCCGACGATGGGGGGGATCATCATCTTCCTCGGCGTCACCGTCTGCTTCCTGATTCTGACGGAATTCGAATGGCGCTCGATCGGGGTGATGGGCGCGGCGCTTGCGTGTGCGCTGTTGGGCTTCGCCGACGACTACACGAAGCTCATAAAGCGCCGCTCGTTGGGACTGCGGGCGCGCACGAAGCTGGGGATCACGATCGCGATCTCTCTGGGGCTCTGGTACATCGCGCGCTATGAGGCGCACCTGGCGCCTGCGCTGGAGCTGAACTTCGTCGACTACCACATCGAACTCGGGCCGCTATATCCGCTGTTGATCTACCTCGTCGTGGCGGGCACCACGAGCGCGGTGAATCTCACCGACGGTCTCGACGGCCTGGCGGCCGGGTGCGCGGCGATCGTGCTGCTGGCCTACATCGGAATCACGTTCTTCGCGGGCGACTACGACATGGCGATGCTCGCGGGCTGCCTCGGAGGTGCGTGCATCGGCTTTCTGTGGTTCAACGCGTTCCCGGCGACGATCTTCATGGGCGATACCGGCTCGCTCGGGCTGGGCGGTGCGATCGCGGGCCTCGCGGTGATGACCAAGACGGAGCTGCTGCTGGTGCTGATCGGCGGGATCTTCGTGATGGAGGCGCTGTCGGTGGCGATCCAGGTGATCTCCTTCCAGACGACGCGCAAGCGTGTGTTCCTGATGGCGCCGATCCACCACCACTTCGAGCTGAAGGGCTGGTCTGAGACGAAGATCATCCTGCGCTTCTGGATCGTCGCCTCGATCTGCGGTGCGATCGGATTTACGTTGTATCGGCAGAGCCGAGGGGTGTAAAGGCATTCGGAGCCCGGCGTCGAAGTGAGCACGGATGCCATCAGCGCCACGGACTGGTCGCCCGCCCACCCGCAAGGGCGGTTCCCGAGGCGGGCGCGACGCGGACGCGCGTGGCAGCGCCACCAAGAAGAAGCGCGCCGGTGGCCAGTCGCTCGAGCACCGCATCCTGCTGACGACGACGATGTGCCTGCTGGCGTTCGGCGCGGTGATGGTCTACAGCGCATCGTCTGCCACGACGCTGTTGCAGGGTGGCGGCTACGGCAGCAGCGAGCTCGTCAAGTTCGTGATCTACGGCGCGATTGGGCTGGTGCTGATGCGGGTGCTGGCGCGCGACGGCGTGGCGAAAGTGCACACGATCACGGCGCCGCTTTTGATCGCGTCCTTCGTGCTTGTGCTGGCGGTGCACATCCCGCACATCGGCGTGAGCGTCAACGGCGCGCGGCGCTGGATCGGTCCAGGCTCGCTGCAGTTCGAGCCCTCAGAGCTGATGAAGCTCGCGCTGGTGCTTTACGTGGCGACGCTGCTGGCCAAGCACCCGCACCAGGTGAGCGACCTGCGCGCGCTGGCGCGCCCGCTGCTGCTGGTCGTCGGCTCGGCGTGCCTGCTCGTGTTCACCGAGCCGGACCTGGGCACGGCGATGGTGATCGCGTTCACCGCCGGCGCGATGCTCGTCGCCGCGGGCATCCCCCCGAGCAAGCTCGGCATGATCGCGGGGACGGTAATCGGCCTGGTCCTGATCTACGCGATCGCCGAGCCCTACGCCCGCGCCCGGCTGACCTCGTTCCTCGATCCCTGGGCGCACGAGTCCTCGAGCGGGTTCCAGGCCGTGCAGGGCCAGATCGCGATCGGCTCGGGCGGTCTGTTCGGCGTCGGGCCCGGACAGTCCGTGCAGAAGATCTTCTACCTGCCGGAGGCGCCCACGGACTTCATCCTCGCGGTGATCGGGGAGGAGCTCGGCGTGGTCGGCGTTTTCGCATTGTTGTTCCTGTACGGCCTGATCGCCTACGCGGGTCTGCGGGCGGCGAAGGCCGCGCGCAGCCTCTACAGCGCGCTGATCGCCGTCGGCGTGACCTCGCTGATCGTCTCCCAAGCGGTGCTGAACTGCTTCGCGGTGCTCGGCCTCGCGCCGCTGACGGGCGTGCCGCTGCCGTTCGTGTCCTACGGCTCCACCAGCCTGATCGTGATGCTCGCGTCGATGGGGCTGCTGTTGAACGTCGCCTCGGGCGCGACCGGGCATGTGCGCGCGGTGACGCCGGCGCGTCGTCGTCGGCCCGCCGACGCGCGCTCTCGCGAACCGGCACGATGGAGCGATGAGCAGACAGAGCAAGACGATCGTGATCGCCGCCGGCGGGACCGCTGGGCACGTGGTGCCGGCGATCGCGGTGGCGGACGCGCTGCGGGCTGAGGGCGCGGACGTCTCGTTCATCGGCGGCGCGCGCGCCGAGGCGCAGCTCGTGCCCGCGAGCGGCTTCGCGCTGCACGCGATCGCGGTGGAGGGCCTAAACCGCAGTAACCCGCTGCGCGCGCTGCGCGCGCTCGCCCTGGCTGCGCTCGCGGTCCCGCGCTCGCTGGCGCTCCTGCGCCGCCTGCGCCCGGACGCGGTGATGGGTGGCGGCGGTTATGTAGCCGGCCCGGTGGGCGTGGCGGCGGTGCTCCTGCGCATCCCGCTCGTGCTCACGGAGGCAGACAGCCATCTGGGCCTCACGAACAGACTGTTGGCGCCGTTTTCTCGGCGGGTCTGCCTCGCGTTCGCGATCCCCGGGCGCGACGGCGATCGCTTTCGCGTGACTGGACGGCCGATCGCGCACTTCGAGCAGGATCGCGCCGCCGCGCGCGCGCAGTTCGGCCTCGCGCCGCAGGAGACGTGTGTGCTCGTGTTCGGCGGCTCCCTGGGAGCGCGCTCGATCAATACCGCCGCCGTCGCCGCGTTCACGACGGAGGACGCGATCGAGCCGGGCGTACGCGTGCTGCACATCAGCGGCCGGCGCGATCACCCGGAGCTGCTCGCGCGCGAGCTGCCGGGCGGCTATGACCTCCGGGAGTATCTGAGCCTCGAGGAATTCGCGCAGGCACTGGCCGCGGCGGACCTCGTCGTTGCGCGCTCCGGGGGCTCGGTGTTCGAGATCGCCGCGCACGGCCTGCCGGCGATCCTGATTCCCTATCCGCACGCCGCCGCCGACCATCAGACGGCGAACGCGCGCTGGATGTTGGATGCGGGCGCAGCGGTCGTGATCGCTGACGACGAGCTGAGCGCCGAGCGCCTGCGCGGTCAGGTGAGCGTGCTGCTGACCGATCATGAGCGCCTCGCCGCGATGGCCGCCGCCTCCGCGAGCCTCGCGCGACCCGACGCCGCGCGGGATGTGGCCGCGGAGCTCCTGGAGACGGCCTCATGAGCATCCATGATGTACCTGGTTACGCAAGCAGGCGAGGATGAGCGGCCCGTGGAGCGGGCGGCGGCTGCATTTCATTGGCGTGGGCGGCGCCGGGATGAGTGGCTATGCGCGGGCGGCGCATGCGCTGGGCGCCGAGGTCAGCGGCTCCGACGGAGCGGACGGTCCCTACCTGCGCCGACTCGCGGGAGACGGCGTGTTGGACGCGCGGATCGGCCACCGCGCCGAGAACATCCCGGCGGGGGATGACGTAGAGGTGTTCCACTCCTCTGCGGTGGGGGAGGAGAACGTAGAGCGGGCGGCCGCCCGCGAGCGCGGCCTGTCCGACCGACCGCGCGCTGAGCTCCTCGGGGAGCTGAGCGCGATGCGCAGGACGATCGCCGTCGCGGGCACGCACGGCAAGACCACGACCGCGTCGATGATTGCGCATGCGCTGAGCGCCGCAGGCATGCGGCCGGGATGGCTCGTGGGCGCGCCGATCGGCGGCGGGCTGCCGAACGCGCGCTGGGACGAGGGCGACTGGCTGGTCGTCGAGGCGGACGAGTCGGACCGCTCGATGCTCAGCCTGAACGTCGAGGTGGCGGTGCTCACGAACGTGGAGCTCGACCACCACGCGACGTTCGCCTCGCTGGTGGAGCTGGAAGGCGCCTTTCAGGACTTCCTCGCACTGGCGGAGAAGGGCGTCGTGCTGTGGGATCGTCCGCAGCTGCTCGCTCTGGGCGAGGCTGCCATTGCGGCCGGTGAGGAGGCTGTCGGACGGCCCGCCGTCGAGCTCGTGCGCTACGACGTGCCCGATCCGGGGCTCGAGCGCGGTGGGTCGCGCTTTCGCTGGCGCGGCCACGAGGTCCGCCTTCAGGTCCCAGGTGCGCACAACGCGCTGGACGCCGTCGGCGCGCTCGAGGCAGTTCGGATGACAGGCGCGGACGCCGAGCTGGCGATCTCCGGTCTGGAGGCCTTTCGCGGCGCCGGCCGGCGCTTCCAGCTGCTGGGCCGTAGCTCTCGCGGGGCGCTCGTGTACGAGGACTACGCCCATCACCCAACGGAGATCGAAGCGACGCTCCGCGCGGCGCGCACGCTCGAGCCCGCTCGCCTGGTGGCTGTCTTCCAGCCCCATCTGTTCTCACGCACGGCGCTCCTCTCGCGAGAGTTCGCTCGGGCGCTGGCCCTCGCTGACGTCGTGGCCGTCTTGGAGGTCTATCCGGCGCGCGAGCGCGCCAAGGATTACCCAGGCGTCAGCGGCCTGCTGATCGCGCGCGCATGCGCCGACGCAGCTCGCGGCAGGCCCGTCTTCTGGCTGCCGAGCTTCAGCGACGCGGAGCCGGTGCTGCGCGGGCTGCTCGAGGACAGCGACGTGTGCCTCGTGATGGGTGCCGGCGACATCGACGGGCTCGCCCGGGCGCTCGTCGACGCCTCGGAGACGGACGCGGGAGCACCGGCGTGAGCCTGCCGGAGGGCATCCGTCGCGACTATCCGCTGGACCGCCTGACGACCGTGCGCACGGGAGGGGTGGGGGAGCTGTTCGCGCGCGCGGGCAGCGAGGAGCAGCTTCTGGAGCTGCTGGCATGGGCCGCCGCCGGCGTCCCCGTGAGCGTGGTCGGCTCGGGCTCGAACCTGCTCGTCGCCGATCGGGGAGTCCCGGGCCTGGTGCTCAAGCTCGACCGCGATCTTGCGGGCATCGCGGTGGACGGGGCGGGCATGCTCCTCGGCGGCGGCGCGCGCCTGCCCGCGGTGGCCGCGCGCGCCGCGCGCGAGGGGCTGTCGGGGATCGAGTTCGGGGTCAACATCCCCGGTACGGTCGGCGGCGCGGTGCGCATGAACGCCAACGCCTACGGCGGCGAGCTCGAGTCGGTGCTGGAGTGGGTGCAGATCGCAACCGCCTCAGGCATGGAGCGCCGCGAGCCGAGCCAGCTTGGCCTCGGCTACCGGCGCTCGGGTCTCTCCGAGGGTGAGATCGTCGCGCGCGTCCGTCTGCATCTGGAGCAGGGCGAGCCGGCCGCGATCAGGGCGAAGCTCGAGGAGATGCGTCGCTGGCGCCACGAGGCCCAGCCCCAGGGGATAAGGACGTTCGGCTCGACGTTCAAGAACCCCCAGGACGCGCGCGCCGAAGGGCGCAGCGCCGGGCTGCTGCTGTCGCAGGCCGGGTGCAACGGCTATGGCGTGGGAGGAGCGCGCTTTGCCCCCAAGCACGCGAACTTCATCGAGAACACGGGCTCGGCCAGCACCGCTGATGTGCTCGCCGTGATGGCCGAGGGTCGGCGCAGGGTGCTGGAGCGCTTCGGCGTGGAGCTCGAGCCGGAGGTGCAGACGCTGGGCGACGTGCGCTTCCCCTGGTAGGGGTTCCCGGAGCGAGGTCGAAAACCCCAGCGATGAGTCGATCGATCGCTGCCGCTCCGGGACGACGTCGGGGCGCTTTGCCCCGTGGCGCCTCCCGGTCCTCGCGTCCGACGCTCGGCTTGCCACTGACACTCGGCGGCGCCGCTGACGCGGTGCGCGCGGGGCTCGGGCTTCTGTGGCAGCGCCGCTGGTCTCGGATCGCGCTGCTGGCGAGCATGATCGCGCTGCCGCTGCTGGGAGGCGGATGGCTGTGGCTGCGCAACTCCTCGTTCGTTGCCGTTCAGCGCGTTGAGATCAGCGGTGTGCGCGGACCCGATACGGCTCAGATCGATGCGCTGCTGACTGCCGCGGCTCGCAGCGAGAGCACGCTGGACGTAAACGCTTCCGCTCTGCGCGCGGCGGTGGCGGAGCTGCCGCTCGTGCGCGAGGTGAGCGCGGTGGCGCACTTTCCCCACACGCTCGAGGTTCACGTTGTGGAGCAGCTACCGGTCGCCGAGCTGCTGGTCGCAGGATCGAAGACAGCGGTGGCGGCTGACGGCGTCGTCCTCGGCACCTCGTTTTCCACCGGCGACCTGCCGGTGGTGGCCGGCTCCTCCGAGCCTTCCGTCGGACAGGCGGTGAAGGGTCCAGACCTGCTTGCTGCGCTGACCGTGCTGGGCGCCGCGCCGGCGCCGTTGGCCCGGCTCGCCGAACGTGCCTTCGAGGGGCCCAAGGGGCTGACCGTTGCGATGCGCAACGGCCTGCTCGTGTACTTCGGCAACGCCACACGCCCGCACGCCAAGTGGCTGTCGCTGGCGCGGGTGCTCGCCGACTCGAGCTCCAACGGCGCCTCCTACGTGGACGTGCGGCTGCCCAGCCGCCCCGCAGCTGGCTTCCCCGCTGGGGTGACGCCGCCGGATGCGAGCTCCTCGAGCGCGACCGGTTCGAGCGAACCGGGCTCCAGCACCGAATCGACAGTCGCCTCGCTGGCGGCCGGCCTGACGAGTGGCGCCTCCGTGTCCTCGGCCGGCGAACCGGCAGCGGGCTCCTCGACTGAAACCCAGGCGGAAGCTGACGGAGAAACAAGTGAAGGCTCCTCTACCAGCAGCGCTGGAGAAGTCGCCGAATCGCCGTCAGCCAGTGAAACGGAAGCGTCACAGTCCATCACGCCAACCGGCTGAGCAACACTCAGCCTCAACTAGAGGTTCAGTGCACCGCGTGACTCATTCTCAGGCGCTGGTCGAGAGTCGGGCGATCTGCAACGAATGTTGCGAGACTGGCGACCGTCGTTGACAGGGCGAAGATCCCTGCATAACGTGCACAACTCGGCGGTTCGGCGATCGGTATGCTGCGAACCCTAAATTCCTACTGAAGGCTTCGGACGGGACCATCATGGAGAGTGGCGGCAGCTACCTGGCAGTCATCAAGGTCGTGGGCGTGGGCGGCGGCGGAACGAACGCCGTCAGCCGCATGGTCGATGCTGGCCTGCGCGGCGTGGAGTTCATCGCCGCCAACACGGACGCCCAGGCGCTCGCCATGTGCGACGCCGACATCAAGCTGAACATCGGGCACGAATCGACCAAGGGTCTCGGCGCGGGCGCCAACCCGGATGTGGGCCTCGCGTCTGCGTCGGAGTCGCGCGACGACATCAAGGAGGCGCTCAAGGGCGCGGACATGGTGTTCGTGACCGCGGGCGAGGGCGGCGGCACCGGCACCGGCGCGGCGCCCGTGATCGCGGAGATCGCCAAGAACGAGATCGGCGCACTGACGGTCGGCGTCGTCACGCGGCCTTTCGACTTCGAGGGATCTCAGCGCGGCCGTCAGGCCACCGAGGGGATCGAGCGTCTACGCGAGGTCGTCGACACCCTGATCGTGATCCCCAACGAGAAGTTGCTGGCGGTCGTCGAGCGCCGCACGTCGATGCTCGATGCCTTCCGCGAAGCCGACAACGTGCTGCGCCAGGGCGTGCAGGGAATCACCGACCTGATCACGATCCCGGGACTGATCAACCTCGACTTTGCTGACGTGCGCACGATCATGCAGGACGCCGGCTCGGCACTGATGGGCATCGGCACCGCCGGCGGCGAGAACCGCGCCGCTGACGCCGCGCGCGCAGCGATCTCCTCGCCGCTGCTGGAAGAGTCGGTTGACGGCGCCACGGGCATCCTGCTGAACATCACCGGCGGCAAGGATCTGGGGCTCTTCGAGGTCAACGACGCCGCCGAGATCATCCAGAACGAGGCTGACGCGAACGCCAACATCATCTTCGGCGCGGTGATCGACGAGGGCATGTCCGACGAGGTTCGCGTGACCGTGATCGGCACCGGCTTCGATCACCGGCCCGGCCGCGGCACCCGTCGTGACTCGCGTCCCGGCGCGCGACCGGACCGCGGTCCGCGCATCTCAGATCGCCAGCGCTCGACGCTCGAGATCTCCGACGAGGACATCGACGTACCGCCGTTCCTGCGCTAGCGCGACTCGAGCCAGGAGACTCGCCCGCTCACGCTAGCCTGGGGCCGAATGCCGAGCACCCTGCGCCGCACCGCCCTCTTCGACCGTCATCTGGCCGCGGGCGCGAAGATGGTGGACTTCGCCGGCTGGGAGATGCCCGTCTTCTATGGAGGCCCGTCCGCCCTCCTGGAGGAGCACATCGCGGTCCGCGACGCCTGTGGGATCTTCGACGTCTCGCACATGGGCGAGATCGAAACGAGCGGGCCGGCGGCGCTCGAGTTGCTCCAGCGCCTGCTCTCCAACGACGTGTCGAAGCTCGCCGTGGGCGGCGCGCAGTACAGCGTGCTCTGCCGCGAGGACGGCGGTGTGCTGGATGACCTGTTCACCTACAGGCTGGACAGCGAGCGCTATCTGACGGTCACCAACGCCTCCAACCACGAGCGCGATCTGGCGTGGTTCCAATCCCAAGCTGAGGACTTCGACGGCGTGCAGGTCAGCGACGGGATCGAGGATTGGGCGATGCTCGCCGTCCAGGGGCCGCTCGCCAGGGAGATCGTGCAGGCGGTCTCCGACTCGCCGCTGCCCGCGCGCATGAGCGTCCACACGCGGCGCCTGGCGGGCGCGGAGGTGCTCGTCTGCGGTACGGGCTACACGGGGGAGGACGGCGTCGAGCTGCTCTGCGCCCCTGCCGACGTCCCGGCCCTGTGGGACGCGCTGGTGCGCCGTGGTGCAAAGCCCGCGGGCCTGGGCGCTCGAGACACGCTGCGCCTGGAGGTCTGCTTTCACCTCTACGGCAACGACCTCTGTGTCGAGCGCGGTCCGATCGAGGCGGGGCTGGGCTGGTGCTGCAAGGAGGACACGGGCTTCATCGGCTCCGAGGTCGTGCGCGCGCAACGCGCCGGGGGAACCGCCGAGAGGCTCGTCGCGTTCACGATCGAGGGTCCCGGGATCGCCCGCCAGGGCAACCCCGTGGTGGGAGGCGGTGAGGTCACCAGCGGCACGATGTCGCCGTGCCTGCGCACCGGCATCGGGCTGGCATATGTGCCGTCCGAGCACGCTTCCGTGGGCACCCATCTCGAGATAGACGTTCGTGGCAAGATGCGCCCC
>DATBZG010000176.1:0-8454 GCA_036513335.1 Solirubrobacteraceae bacterium
TGGTGATGACGAGCGCCCGGGCGACGCGCGTCAGATGAGCATCTCCTGGGGCGGCCTTCCCGACGCGGTCGAGAAGGGCTCGATCCTGTATCTGGCGGACGGCTCGGTGCGTCTGCGCGTGAACGAGGTGCGCGCACCGGCGCACGAGGTGGATGTCGAGATCGAGGTGGGCGGCGCGGTCGCCTCGCGGCAGGGGCTGAACATCCCGGGCCCCGTCGCTTCGCTGCCGGCCGTGCCGGAGGAGGACCTGCACCTGCTGGCCCACGGTGAGTCGATCGGCGTTGACATGGTGGCGCTGTCCTTCGTGCAGACGCCCCAGGACGTGGAATTCGTGCGCGAGCACACGCGCCTGCCGCTGGTGGCCAAGATGGAGAAGCCGCAGGCAGTGGAGCGCGCCTCGGACATCATCGCGGCGGCGGACGGCGTGATGGTGGCGCGCGGCGACCTGGGCATCGAGCTGCCGATCGAGCGCGTGCCGCTGGTGCAGAAGCAGCTGCTCGAGCTGGCCGGCTGGATGGCCCGCCCGTCGATCACCGCGACGCAGATGCTCGACTCGATGGTCAGCTCCTCGCGCCCCACGCGCGCGGAGGTGGCGGACGTGGCAAACGCAATCCTGGACGGCACGGACGCGGTGATGCTCTCCCAAGAGACGGCGGTGGGCGCCCACCCGGTGGGGGCGGTTGAAATGATGGCGGCGGTGGCGGTGCAGGCGGAGTCGATCGCGCCGTATGAGCGCTGGAACCTCTCGCGTGTGCGCCGCACGCACTCAGACCCGGCGTACACGATCGCCCACAACCTGTGCGACGCCGCACGCGAGCTGCGCCTGGATGCGCTGGTGATCCCCACACTGTCCGGCCGCTCGGCACGACTGGTCTCTGCGCACCGCCCGACGGTGCCGATCTATGCGCTCTCGCCGGGCAAAGAGACGGTACGGCGCTGTTGTCTGATGTGGGGCGTGCAGGCGGCGTCGATGCCGCGCCACGAGACCACGGAGGCACTGATCGCCGACGCGGCGCGGCGCGTGGTGGAGCTGGGCTGGTGCGAGCGCGGCCAGCGCGTGGGAATCACCGCCGGCCTGCCGTCGGGGCGCCCAGGCACGACGAGCCTCTTCCAGATCCAGGTGCTGTGATGGCAAACGTCGAGGGAAAGAGCGCGGACGTTCTGGTGATCTTCGGCATCACTGGCGATCTGGCGAAGGTGATGACCTTCCGCTCGCTGTACAGGCTGGAGAAACGGGGTCTGTTGGACTGCCCGATCGTGGGTGTCGCGGTCGATGACTGGAGCCTCGAGAAGCTGCGCGAACACGCGCGCGAATGCGTCGAAGGCACGGGCGAGAAGCTCGAGTCAGACGTGTTCGAGCGTCTGGCCAAGCGGCTGTCTTATGTCAGCGGCGACTTCACGGATGCGGCCACCTACGAGAAGGTGGGCAAGGCGATCGGCGACGCGCACACGCCGGTCTTCTACCTGGAGATCCCACCGTTCCTGTTCGGCCCGGTGATCAAGGAACTTGCGGGCGCGAAGCTGACAAAGACGGCGCGTGTGGTCGTGGAGAAGCCGTTTGGGCACGACCTCGCCTCGGCACGCGAACTGGCAGCTGAGATCCACAAATACATCGAGGAGCCGCAGCTGTATCGGATCGACCACTTCCTGGGCAAGATGGGCACCGACGAGCTTCTGTACCTGCGGTTCGCGAACACGATGATCGAGCCGATCTGGAACCGCAACCACATCGCCTATGTGCAGATCACGATGGCGGAGAAGTTCGGCGTCGAGGATCGTGGTCACTTCTACGACCCGGTTGGCGCGCTGCGCGACGTAGTCGTCAACCACCTGATGCAGCTGGTGGCGCTGGCCGCGATGGAGGCGCCGGCGGGCAGCGACGCGCAGACGCTCCAGGATGCGAAGTTCGCGGTGTTCCGCTCGATCGCGGACGCCAAGCCGGCGAACTACGTGCGCGGGCAATACGACGGCTACCTGGACATCGACGGAGTGGCCAAGGACTCGACCACGGAGACCTACGCGGCGATGCGCCTGGACATCGACAACTGGCGCTGGTCGGGAGTGCCGTGGTTCATCCGCACGGGCAAGAAGCTCCCGCTGACGCAGACGGAGCTGCGCGTGGTCTTCCGCGACCCGCCGCGCCTGGGCTTCATGGAGCACAAGAAGCGTCGTCCAGAGCCGAACCAGTTCGTCGTCAAGCTCGACCCCTCGACCGGCACGCGCGTGGTCCTTGACGCCCACCGCGCCGACCAAGCGGGCCCTGAGGCGGTAATGCTCGACGTGGAGTTCGCCGCGCAGGGCGGCGAGGCGCCGACCCCGTATGAGGTGCTGCTGGCAGACGCGATGCGCGGTGACAGCACGCGCTTCACCCGCCAGGACGGCGTGGAAGAGACGTGGCGGATCTTCGAACCGCTGTTGCGAGAGCCACCCCCCGTGCACCGCTACGCCCCCGGCTCGTGGGGTCCTGCCGAGGCGGAGGACCTGATCGCGGGATTCGGCCAGTGGCACAGCCCGTGGCTCGAGTCCTGAGCGGTGCCCTGCAGCTCGAGACCAGGAGGATGACCGTGCCGCCAGATTCCGACGCCCCACGCGAACGCCCGGATAGCTCCGCGCCGCCGATGACGCGCAGCGAGATCGAGAAGATGGAGAGCATCTATGGAAACCGCTACCTGCTCCAGCCGGCACCCGACCACAAGCTGCCGAAGATGGGGATGTCGGCGCAGGAAGCGAAGGGCCTGATCGAAGAGGAGATCGTGCTCGACGGGCTACCGCAGCGCAACCTGGCTACGTTCGTGACGACGTGGATGGAGCCGGAGGCGGAGGAGGTCATCGGCCAGACGTTGCAGGTGAACTTCATCGACCACGCGGAGTACCCGCAGTCGGCGGAGATCGAGCAGCGCTGCATCCGGATGCTGGCGGACCTCTTCAACGCGCCTGGGGAAACGACAGGCGCCCGCACGCAGGGCTCCTCGGAGGCGATCATGCTTGGTGCGCTGTCGCTGAAGTGGAAGTGGCGCGCGCGCAGGGAAGCGGCAGGGAAGGCGACCGACCGACCGAACCTCGTGTTCGGCGGCGATGTGCACGTGGTGTGGGAGAAGTTCTGCCGTTACTTCGACGTGGAACCGCGGATCGTGCCGCTGCAGCCGGACAAGTACACGATCGGCCCCGAGGACGTGGAGCCCCACATCGATGAGAACACGATCGGCGTGGCGGCGGTGCTGGGCACGACGTTCACCGGCCACGCGGACGACATCCGCGGGATCAACGACTTCCTGGTGGTCCTGAAGCAGACCCAGGGGCTGGACGTGCCGCTGCACGTGGACGCCGCCAGCGGCGGATTCGTATGGCCGTTCTTGTATCCGGACTCCGAGTGGGACTTCCGCCTCGCGCAGGTTCGCTCGATCAACGTCTCCGGGCACAAGTTCGGCCTGGTCTACCCGGGGATCGGCTGGCTGATCTTCCGTGAGAAGGCCGACCTCGCGGAGGACCTGGTCTTCTACGAGAACTACCTGGGCAAGCGCGACGCCACGTTCACGCTGAACTTCTCAACGGGAGCGTCGATGGTGCTCGCGCAGTACTACAACTTCGCGCGACTCGGCCACGCCGGCTACCGCTACGTGATGGAGACGATGGCCTACAACGCGCGGGCGCTCGCGAACGAGATCAAAGCGTGCGGGGACTTCGAGCTGGTTGGCAGCGAGAAGGACGAGCAGCTGCCGCTGGTCGCCTTCAAATTGAAGGGCGAGCACCCCTACGACGAGTTCGACATCGCCGCGCAGGTGGCGGCCGAGCGCGGCTGGATGATCCCCGCGTACACGCTCCCGCCGAACGCCGAGCACGTGAAGATCATGCGCGTGCTCGTCAAGGAGTCGCTCGGTCAGACGCTTATACAGACGCTCGGCGCGGACATCGCCCAGGCATGCGCGACGATCGACGCCAAGGGCGGCCTGCATCCAGCGGAGCGCAAACGCGTGAAGACGAACACCGGGTTCTGAGTCAGCGCGCGCCGACGCCGCTGCGACCGTAGAACTCGGCCTCCTCGCGGCCGAGCTCGGTCACGGGCTCGTCGCCGTACATCCACTCGCGCGCGATCCGGTGCCAGTTGGCTTGGGCGCGCAGCTGTGAGAGCACAGCGAGCGTGAGCATCTCCATGCGCCGGCCGAACAGGTGCTCGGGGCGGATCGTCTGGTGGCGCATCTCGCGGAAGTGGCTGGAGCGCGGGTCGGAGCTCTCGATCATCACCTGCGTGGCGATCTCGGGCGAGAGCAGGACCTCTTCATCGGCGGTCGTGTACCACCAGATCGCGTCGCGGATGAACGCCAGCAGGTTCTCGGGGTCGACGCGCTCGGGTTCGGGCAGGAAGCCCGAGGCGCTGAGCAGCTCGTGCAGCTTGGCGGCGTCTCCCTCGGTGACCGCCCGCTGGGCTGCGAGCTCCAGTTCCACCGGCTCCGCGTCCAGGCGCTTGAACAGGCCGAAGTCCAGGAAGGCCACGCGACCGTCATCGAGCGCGAGGAAGTTGCCCGGGTGCGGGTCGCCGGATAACTGGCGGTGGCGATAAAGGCATCCGAGGAAGAAGCGAAAGATGATCTCGCCGATGCGGTTGCGCTCGCTCTGCGAACGTTCCTTGAGCTCCTCGAAGCCGACGCCCTCGACGTACTCGCTGACGAGCACCCGCTCGCGCGAAAGCGAGCTGACGACGTCGGGCACGACGATGAACGGGTGCCCGGCGAAGATTCGCGCCAGCGAGCGCTGGTTCTGGGCCTCGAGCTCGTAGTCGAGCTCCTCGCCGATCCGCTCCTTGATCTCCTCGGCGATCGCCCTGACGTCGAGCGCGGGGGTCATGCGCTTGAGCAGCCGCAGGATCATGTCCAGGTTCTGCATGTCAGCGCGGACCGCGCCGGCGACGCCGGGATACTGGACCTTCACGGCGACCTCGCGCCCGTCGTGGAGGGTCGCGCGGTAGACCTGCCCGATCGACGCGGCCGCGATCGGCTCCTCATCGAAGGAGGCGAACACCTCGTCGATCGGCTCTTCGAGGTCCTCTTCGATCACCCGGCGCATCTGCTTGAAGGAGACCGTGGGCGCCGCGTCACGCAGCTTGGCCAGCTCCTGCTGGAACTCCTCACGATGCTCCTCGGGCACGAGGCCGACGTCGAGGAAGGACATCACCTGCCCGAGCTTCATCGCCGCGCCCTTCATCGTTCCCAGGACGGCGACGATCTGCTTGGCGGTCTCCAGCTGACGGCGCGCCATCGCCTGCTCGGAGGCCTCCTCGCCACGCGTGACGTTGGCGGCGCGCGTGCCGAACTGCTTGACGGCCTCGCTGGCGGCGAGCGTGGCCACGGTCGCGGTACGCCTCGTACGCGAGGTCGGGATCTTCTCGTTCTCGCGCGCCATCTCCTGCATGCTAGGAGCTGAGCGACCCCGGCGCTGGAGGGCAGGGCTGGAGCTGGTGTCCTGGGTCAGAAATTCGCCTACGCGCCCGGCTGCACTCGCGAGCCGGGAACGATGTCGTCTGAGCCGTCCTCCCAACGCACCCACGCCTTCGTCCCACCGTCGTAGTCGGCGCCGAGCAGGACCAGCGTGGCGGGTTGACCGAGCGCCGAGCACGGCTGCGCGCCCTCCGCGTCGAGGCCGCGCCAGACACGGATGAAGGCGTTGGAGTCCCACTCCCTGGCGACGGTGCTCTGCTCGGCATGTCCGGGGTAGATGACGGTGTCGGGCGGTAGCTCCATGAGCGTCCCCATGATCGAGTCGCGCAGGTCGGTGTAGGTGGTATGTCCGGGCGCCCTGACGCCGCCGACGGAGTCTTTGAAGAGCGTGTCGCCTGTGAACACGACGAGCCCAGAGCCGGCGAGGCCGCCGGGGACGATGCTGCGGGTCGTGCGGGTCGGAGTCACCTCGCCGGTGCCTGCCTGCGGGCGCTCGCCGACGAGGAACGACAGCATCCCCGCAGTGTGGCCGGGCGTGTGCAGCGGGCGCACGTCCAGCGCGCCGAAGCGCAGCGTCTGGCCGGCCTCAACCGAGCCCATCTGCGCGGGCGGCACGGCCTGCACAGCCTCGTCGTGGGTGCCGGCGACGCTGCCTTCCAGTAGCTGGCGCTCGCGCTCGCTGATCAGCACCTCCAGCTTGGGCCAGCGCTGTCGCAGCTTCCCAACCTCGCTGACGTGATCGAAGTGGTGGTGGGTAAGCAGCACGTGCGTCGGCGTCAACTCAAGGCGCTCAGCGGCGTCGATCAGCGGCTCGACAGGGCCACCGGCGTCGATGAAGAACGCGGGGCCGCCAACGCCGTCGGCGACGAGATAGGTGTTGGAGATGAACTGGGGATGGGTGGCGCGCTCGACGAGCATCGCGCCATCCTTGCACGAATGACTCAGCTGACGTTTGGCAGCAGCGGCGTCTCAGCAGGTGCTCCGCCGGCGTCTCGACCGTGGGCGCCAGCCCCGTTCTCGACCGGCCGGCGCAGGTCCTCCAGGTAGCGCTCGTCGCCCACGTCTCGGCGCCACTCGAGCACCGGCACCGAGGCAGCGACCTCGCTCACCCGCGCGCGGGCCTGCTCGAGCGCAGGGGCGGTGCTGACGAGCGCCACCGCCCGCGAGGTTCCAACCGTTCGGTAGGCGTCTGGGCCGACCTCCACGGCAGAGGAGAAGAAGACGCGGCAGCCGCTCGCTTCGATCCGCCGGCGATCGAGCGTGAACTCATACGCAGGACCCGGTTTGAGGGCGTAGTCGGGCGAAACCAGGTAGAGGACGACGGAAGCCTCCTCGCGCAATGGCACGTCCTCACTCGTGAGCGAGCCGGCGGCGATGCGCTCCATCGTCTCCGCCCAGTTACCGTCGAACAGGCTCATGATGTTCATGCACTCGGGGTCGCCGAAGCGGGCGTTGAACTCGATCACCTTGACGCCGTCGGCGGTGGCGAAGAAGCCGCTGTTCATGATCCCGGTGAAGTGACGCCCACTCTCCCGGAGACGGGAGATCACGCGCTCGATGATCGAACAGGCTTCCTCGTAGTGGGCGTCGGTCATGAAGGGGAGCGTCGCGGTGGGCATCGACAGCGATCCCATCCCGCCGGTGCCCGGCCCCTCGTCGCCGTCGTAGCGATAGGGGTAGTCGTAGGTGGAGTTCGGGAAAACGACCGTCTTGCCGTCGCTGATCGCCTGGATGGTGAACTCGGCGCCGATGACCTTCTCCTCGATCAGCACAGACTCGCCCGGCCGCGATCGCTCCAGCAGGCTGTGCGCATACTCGCGGGCGGCCTGATGATCGACGAGATGCGGGCCCATCACCTTGACGCCCTTGCCACCGGTGAGACCCGAGGGCTTGACGGCGACGGGGGTCGACCCGAACGACGCGATCGCCTCGTCGACCTCACGAGCGCTGTGCACGACCCTCAGTGCCGATCCCGCCTCGGGCGCGACTTCGTCGAGGATCGAGCGCGCATAGGCCTTGTTCCACTCGATCTCAGCTCCGGCTGCAGTGGGACCGACAGCACGGGTGCCCTGCGCGAGCAGCGCGTCGACGACCCCAGCGGCGAGCGGCTCGTCGGCGCTGACCATGGCGATGTCGACTTCCTGCGCGCGGGCGTAGGCGGCGACAGCATCCGGATCGCAGACGTCGCCGACCATGTGGCTGCCTCCGGACGCAGCGGCGTGGCCGACGATCGTGGGGTTCTCATGCCCGACGAACGCGAACAGCCGGCTGTGCTCTGCCATGGCAGCGGCGAGCGCGCTCTCACGCCCACCATGGCCGACGATCAGGGTTCGCACGCCGCCAGTGTAGAGCGGCGCTCCGGCGCGTGTGGGCGCCCTCGCGATGCCCAGCCTGCAAGCGTCCGGGACCCCGGGCAGTACGCTGCGAAGCGCACCCTGCGTCGACCATGAGGCACTGGACCGTCATCGTTGTGGCTCTCTTGGACGGGGCGGCCGTGGCCGCCGCGCTGGTATTCGGACTCCAGCTACACGCAGGCACTCCGGCGCACTCTCGGGCCACCATTGCGCAGGTACCGCGAGCATCGGTCTCGACTGCAGGAACGCCGACCGGGCAGACACCTGCGGAAGCGGCTGTGAGGGCGAGCAAGGCGCGGGAACGGCTAGCCAAGGAAGCCCGGCGGGCTGAAGCCCGGGCGAAGAGGGCAAAGGCACACACACAGAGGGCGCGGGCACATGCGGCCAGGCGAGCGGCCCACGAGAGCAGGGCGAGCGCGAAGCGGGCAAGGGGCGCCGAGCAGAAGTCAACCTCGGGGGCCACCCCCAAGACGGGCGCCGATGGCTCCGGCCAAAAGCGCACGCACGCGGCCAAGCCCAAGCGGACGGCAGCCTCGAGGCGGGAATCGGTCACCAAGGCGAAGTTGCGCAGGCGAGAAGCCGAGAGGGAAAGTCGCAATGCTGAACGCGCTCAGCGCGAAGCGCGTCGCGCACGATCCCGCGAAGGCGCCTGAGTCGATCCTCGCGAG
>DATBZG010000177.1:0-5489 GCA_036513335.1 Solirubrobacteraceae bacterium
ACCGTGTTCGTCTCGCTGAGCTGCTGTGCGATCTCGGGTGCTGTCGAGCGGTGGGAGATGGGGACGAGCACGATTCCCGACAGCGCGCCGCACAGGTAGGCCTGCACCATCGCCGGCCCGCTGGTCAGAGCCAGCGCGACCCGCTCACCCGGCTTGACCCCCCGATCGAGCAGCAGGCCCGCAAGGCGGCGAGCGCTGTCAGCCCAATCGGCGTAGGTCAGCTCGCGCCCGCCCTCGGTGACGAGCGCCACGTTCCCGGCGTAGCGCTCGCACGCCGCACTCCACTGCTCGCCGGGCAGGCCGTCCTGCTGTAGCTGAATGTCGGCCTGCGTCGATGCTTGCGCCGCGGACATCGTCGTCCCCCCTTCAGTAGCCGCGGACGATCGGCGCTCGTTTCTCGACCACGGCTCGCTCCGCATCCATGTGGTCCTCGGTCGTCTGCACGATCGTCTCGATCATCCCGTACGTTTCCATGGCGCCGTTGTAGTTGCCGATGTCCAGGCCGAGCGCGAGCTCCTTCTTCAGGAGCCGCTGGGTCACGGGCGGCAGCCCGGTGATCTTCTCCGCCAGCGCCAGCGTCTCGGACTCGAGGCTGTCGGTGTCGTAGAGGAAGTTGAGCAGGCCGATCTCGTACGCCCGCTCGCCTTTGATCCATTCCGAGGTCAGCAGCGCCTGCTTCGCGCGCGAGAGGCCGATCAGGCGTGGCAGCGACCAGGACGCGCCCGTGTATGCGGTGTTGCCGGTCGTTGCGAAGCTGAAGCGGAACTCGGTGCCCACGTGGCCTGTCCTCAGATCGGCTGCCAGGGCGATGTCGACCGCCTCTGCCATCACGGGGCCGTTGACCATCGCGATGATCGGCTTCTCGCAGCGATTGATCGCGCGGGGGATGCCCTGGAACAGTTCGGTCGAGGTGCGTCGTACCGGCTCGGCGCGCGTGCCATCCTCACCGGAGTCCAGGCCCGCGTAGAAGGCGTCGGGACCGACGAACCCGCCCGAGGAGAAGTTGTTCCCCTGACCGCGGATCACGATCACCCAGACGTCGTCGTTCTCGGCAAGTTTGTCGATCGCGTCGACGAACAGCTTGTACATCGGGGGCACGAGCGCGTTCGCCTTCAGCGGGTAGGCCAGTTCGACGAGGCCGACGCGACCTTTGATGTCGATCTTGATGACGTCGTGGTCGTCCACCATCGTGATCCAGGCAGCGACGCGGCGCTCGGCCTCCGCGCGATTGTCCTCGGATTCGAGCCGGCTCACCCAGCGGCGGATCGGCGGCGCGTCGATGTACCAGGGCAGCTCCAGCACGCTTGCGTTGCCGTTTGAGTCGGTCACAGCATCCCTCCCTTTACGGGTTTGAGTGAGACGGACGGTCCCGCGCTCACCGATTGCGTTTCTCCCCGCACGGCTCCCCTTCCCCGGCGGTTCGCAAGTGTTTACACTAACAGACCGCGGATAGATTTGTGGCCTCCCGACTATCGAGTGTCCTACGTTCACGGCGAGACCGCCGGGCGGGCCAACCGCGAGGCGCTGAAGAGCGTCTCCCGCGCGGCGCTCAGACGGCACACGCGGCGTCGAGCAGCTGCTCGAGGCGCTCGCGCGGGATGCCGCGCGTGATGCAGACGATGCGGGTGCGGCGGTCGCCGTCCGGCCAGGACGGCAGGACGGCGGGCACGTGGATCAGGCGCTGCACGCCGTGTACGATCGCCGGCCCGGGCAGGCCGGCGACGTTGACGATGCCCTTCACGCGCAGCAAGTCCTCACCGGGAAGCTCGCCCAGCGATTGCAGCCAGCGCGAGACCTGGGTCCAGCTCAGCGGCTCCTCGCGGAGGAGATCGAACGTGCGGATGTCGTGCTCACCGAGGTGGTCGTGGGCCTCGTGATCGTGGTGGTCGTGGTCGTGCGCACCGTGGGTGTGGGGCGCATCCGCCACCGGCCTGAGCCACGCGCTCACGTTGGCGGCGTCCGCGGCCGGATCGGTGGGAGCGCCTGCCAGGATCGAGCCGTCGAGGACCTCCTCCGCTGCGCGCACGAGCGGCGCCGTCGGGTTCACGCGCCGCAGTGCCGTGAGCAGCGCATCGGCGTCGGCGGGGAGGGCGAGGTCCGTCTTCGTGAGGATCAACCGATCCGCGAGCGCGGCCTGGCTGGCGGCCTCGACGTGGCGCTCGAGCGTGGAGGCGCCGTTGACCGCATCGACGGTCGTGACGACGGAGGCCAGCGCGTAGCGCGTCGCGACGAGCGGGTCGGTTAGCAGCAGGCGCGAGATCGGCCCCGGGTCGGCCATGCCGGTCGTCTCGATCACGAGGCGGGCGAAACGCGGGATCTCTCCACGCTCACGCCGTTCCAGCAGTTCTTGCATCGTCACCGCCAGCTCCTCGCGGACGGTGCAGCACACACAGCCCGACTCCAGCAGCGCGGTCGTGCTGTCAACAGTCTCGAGCAGCACGTTGTCGATCCCGATGTCACCGAGCTCGTTGACGATGACCGCCGCGTCGGCGAGGTCGGACTGGCGCAGCAGTCGATTTATGAGCGTCGTCTTGCCACTGCCGAGGAACCCCGTGACGAGCGTCACGGGCACCCGCTGCGCCGGTGCGAGGGGCGCCAGGGGACTCACGCTCGTGGCTCGCTGGGTGGCATCAAAAAAACACTAGGAAGTGCTACATTTGGAAACCGTCATTATAGTAACGGCGGAAATTCCAGACGTAGGGGCGTCTGGTCATATCGAGTCCGCTTTCGATCGAGGGAGCTGTCATGTCTGAGGATTTTGGGGCTGCTATCGCGACGCCGCCCGGGGCGACGGCTGCATCCCGTACAGAGCTCGCCGCTACGTATCACCAGAAGGGCTGGGTCAAGCTGCCCCAGCTCCTGGATGAGGACGAGCTCACCACCATCAACGCGAACATCGCCGAGGCGATCGAGCGGCCGGAGTACGCGCAGAAGTCGACCGGCACCAAGTACGACCAGACCAGCGTGGACTACCAGCGCGTGATGCGCGTCTACCGCGCATTGAGCGGCGGCTACCCTGAGGTCGACGCGCTCGTGCGTCGGCTCGGGCCGCTGGTCGGTGAGCTCAACGGCTGGGACCAGACGCGCCTTTGGCAGGACCGTCTGTTCATCAAGCCGGGGAGCGACTTCGGCAGCAAACCCACCAACTGGCACCAGGACGTGAAGCTCCCGCTGGACCGTCGCGGCTGGTGCACGGTGTGGATCGCGATGGTCGACGTCCCCAAGTCGCGTGGGCCGATGACGTTCGTCAACGGCTCGCACCGCCTCGGCTCGCTCGGCGGTATCGAGCAGCTCAAGCACAACTACGACCTCTCCGAACTGGTCGGCGAACACGACTGGCAGGTGCTGGACGGATGCGAGTCCGGCGCGCCGCTGGCTGCAGGTGACGCGACGATGCACACGATGCTCACGCTGCACCGCGCCGGCGAGAACCACGACGTCGAGGACCGCGTGATTCTCGCGATCTCCTACTTCGACGCGAGCCAGCTCTACACGGGCAGCCCCAACACAGTTACCGACGGCCTCGGGCTGAAGGTGTTCGAGCCGTTCGAACACGAGAACTTCCCGATCGTGGGTTGAAGCCGTTCGAAGTCAACTCGCGTGAGCTGGGGAGATCGCGCGAGATCATTGGAAATACGAATCGAGGGAGCTAAATAATGTCCGAGCAACCCGTCGCGACGAGCGCCCCGGCGGCCGATGAGCATCCGCATCGCGAGCTGGTGGCGCTTGGCGCCGCCCACGTGAACGCAGAGGCGACCTCGGGATCCACCAAGCAGCAGTTCATCGACCTCGGCGGGGACGTGTCGCGCTGGTTCGAGACGCTGGTGATCGCCGACCTCGACGCCGGCGCAAGCGACGGCGCACGCGTGTACGACGCCGACACGACCGCTGAGACGTGGTACCAGCTCGTCTCCGGCAGCGGCGTGCTTGTGCTGCCGGACGGCAGCGAGCAGGAGCTGCGTCAGTACGACGGCGTCTACTTCAACCCGGGCGACGGCGCCGAGCTTCGCGCAGCGCAGGACGAGCCGTTGCGGTGGATGATCCTGAGCGCCAACAGCAACGGGTCAACGCCCTACTCGCAGGACGAGGGCCGCGGCGAGTCGACGCTCGGCGAGATCGGCGGCGCGAGCGCACCGACGGTCTTCTCCCGGCGTCTTCTGGGCCCGCGCCAGTGGCCGGCAAACCCGCTCGGCGCGAGCGCCAAGCCGTGGTGGTTCTACACGGTCGATGAGATCTCCAACTGGTACCACAGCGCCTGCATCGCGTGCATCGCTCCGGGTGGATCCTCGACGTTCCACACGCACATGGAGCGCTACGAGGGACCGTACGAGACGTACTACATCGTCCTCAACGGCAGCGCGTTGATCCGCAGCGAGTTCGGCGACAGCGTCTACGACGAGCGGCCCTCCGGGGTGTTCGTCCCCTCAGACGCCTCTCACCAGATCATCAACAACGGTGAGGATCTGCTCTGGTACTACACGCTCTCCTCGCGTGGTGACGCACCGCTCGCGCTCGACACCTACAGCATCCCCTCCGGTGTCGATCGTCCCGGCTACCTCGAGGAGTTCAACCGCATCCTCGCCGCGCGTGCCGCGCGCGGGCTGATCGTCCCTTAGTGGACGGTGCCGCGGCGCCCGGTTCAGAGCCAGGCGCCGCGTCGCTGGGAGACGGGCCGGGCGGCGCCGGCGCGTGCCGCCCCGTCCGCAGCGCTGCCGCGAACGGGGCGGCCTCGGTCAGCCCTTCACGAGGCTCGCGGCCAGCGAGTGGGCGTGAGTCTGCGATGGCGGTAGGACGCCAACGCAGATGACGCTCGCCGTCGGCGAGATCACGACACGCTTGTCGACCCGCCAGCCCTCGGGGTACTTCGTCAGCTCGTCGTCGTAGCCCCCAGAGAGGCAATAGTCGGCGGGACGCAGGCTGCCTTTGTCCGCACTTTCCTTCGTCCACGCCCATGACGTGACGATCGAGTGCATTTTCGCCTTCTCACCGTCGCGCTCCACCCTCACGTTCGTGATCGCGTGCACCGTCGAGGCGAGATTCGGGGTCCCCTCCTCGAGGTACCAGTCGCGGATCGCCTCACGGCCCTCCACGACGCGTTCGCCGTGATGGTCGGTGCCATCTACTGCGAACACCTTCTCGACCATCGTGTCGAAGTCCTTCAGATCGACGTAGTAGCAGTAGTCGTTGATCACATCGACGATCGCCTGGCGCTCCACCAGGTCGCGCACGTCTTCCTCAAGGGACATTGCTGCCTCCTTCCGGGGGTTGTTGTCATGTAGAAGCTGCTTGCATCCGCTCAGCGCCGCGCCGCCTCGGCGTCGAGCTTCGCGGCGCGCGCACGCAGATGTCGCTGGCTCTCGGGCACAGCGCCGATCGCGATCACGCTTTCCGCGGCCGGGGTCACGAAGCGGCGGTCGATCCGCCAGCCCTCCGGGTACTTGCTGAGCTCGTCGTTGTAACGGGAGGCCGTCGCGTAGTCGGCGGGACGC
>DATBZG010000178.1:0-4861 GCA_036513335.1 Solirubrobacteraceae bacterium
GGCGCGACGGTGCGGGTGACATGCAAAGGCGGCGGCTGTCCGCCCAAGGGCCAGCGTGTACGCGCGGTCGCCGGGGCGAGGAGCAAGGCGTCGAGCGTCCTGATCACCTTCCATCGCTTCGAGCGCGCGCTGCGAACGGGAGCTGTGCTCGACGTCTGGATCTCAGACGCTGGTGAGATCGGCAAGTTCACCCGCCTGGTGATTCGGCGCGACAAGCCGCCGAACCGGACCGATCTCTGCTTGAACCCGGCAGGCACGGCGCCACTGACGTGTCCGGCGTCATGAGCAGGCGTCTCGGAGAGCGCCGGTGCTCGACAAGCCGGGGAGGGGCATGACTCGCCCGCTGATCGTGATCGCCCTCTTTGCGGCGGCGTTCGCGGGCTGCTTTGCGATCGGACGAGCCGAGCGTCCCAAGCCGTCCACCGGCGAAGGGCTGTCCTCGAGCCAACCGACTGCCTCTGCCGGCGCCTCGATTCCGCTCGCGCTCAGAAGCGCCCCGCCGATCAACGTGCGCGTCATCGGGATCGGCCACTCGGCGCTCAAGCGCAGTGCGGGCGCAGCGACGAAGTCGCCGTTCGCGGCGGCCGTCGACTCGGCGAGCGCGCGAGCGACGCTGACTCCGGGGACCTCGGGCACGCTCAGCGCCGCCACGAACACGCAGGCGAGCGCGCCAGAAGTTGTGACGCCTGTGAGCTCGAGCGAGCGCCCAGCGACAACCACATCTACCCCCGATGCCGGTGCCGGGCACAAGCACGCGCCCGCGGCCAAGACTGAATCGCACGCCAGTCACTCGTTCGACAGCTCCGACTGAGTCGTGAGGTCATCCAGAGCAAGACTGCGCCAGGGCGTCATCCCGGTCCTCGCGGTCCTGGCGATTTGCGGCTATCTCCTCGGCAGTCGCGGCGGATCCTCGCCCTCGACGAGCGCGTCGGGCACGCTCGAGGTCCTCTCTGGCAACAGCCTGCTGCTGGAATACCCTGCCGGCTGGCAGCCGGCCGCCTCCGTGCCTAATCTGGCTGGGTTAAAGATCACGGGAGCGCGCATACTCGCCCCGGGCGGCAGGTCAGCGGTTGCGGGTCTGGTCAGCGGACGGTTCCCATCTGATGAAGCGAGTCCGCTCCCCGCCGCGTTCCTTGCGCTCGTGCACGGTCCACCGCAGGTCGAAGTGGTGAATCTGACGCACGCACAGGCGTATAGATTCGGCCACGTCAGTGGCTATGAACGGACGCTGGACGTATACGCGATCCCGGCAGTGGGCGGCATTCAAACGGCGCTGGTCTGCTACGCGGCGACTGGCGCCATCGCTTACCTGAAGCAATGTGAGCAGATCGTGGAGACGGTGACCTTGGTCGGGTTGACGCCATTTGACCTGAGCCCGAACGAAGCCTATGCGAACAAGCTCGCTGCGTTGATCGAAGGCCTGGACGCCGAGCGCCTGACGCTGCGCCGGGAGATCCGCTCGAGCACGACGCCCGCGCGGTTGAGCGCGCTGGCGAGCGCACTGGCACGGCGCTTCGCCGCTGCCGTCAACTCGCTGAGCTTGTTCGAAGCGCCACAGGCCGCAAGCGCGGCCCAGGCCGCGCTCCTCAGCGCGATGCAGGACGCTCGTCGTGGCTACGGCGAGCTCTCCTCAGCAGCCGCCGCGGAAGACTCCTCCGCGTATGGAGAAGCAGACCAGAATGTGCAAACGGCCGAGGCGCGCGTCGATGCGGCGCTACGGAACTTCGCGTTGCTCGGCTACAACCACACGTAGTCGAGGGGTGAGTATTCGCGGAGCTCGCATCTAGCGTGGGTCGGCGCGGTCGAGGTTCCAGTGCCTGGAGGTCGAGCACATCCAAAGCCATGGCTCCTCGTCGTCGTGCGCACGCGGAGTGAGGCGAAAGCGTGTGATCGTGCGCTGGCCGCCCTCGTGATCGCCGTAGAGGATGTCGACGCCGATCGGGTTGCGCTCGTCGATCGCCTGACGCAGCGGCACATACAGCCGATCGACGCGATCGCGCAGCGCGGCCTGCCAGAAGTTGACGTCGCCGGCGGGCACATACAGGTCGCGTTGCAGGCGGCGGAACTCGTCGCTGTCGGCTGACAGGGGAGGGGGGACCTCGCCGCGCTCCATGCCGGTCCAAAGGTGCCAGCCGTGAAGCACCGCGATCCCGGAGGCGACGTTGCGCAGCGGGATCGCGAGATAGAGGTTCTCATCGAACTGCTGGACTGCGGCGAGCCCGTTGCGCAGGACCAGCCAGTGGTCGTCCATGAAGCCGACCTTCTGCGATGGGTCCTGAGGACGTGCGTTGAACAGGAGAGGTCGCAGACCGACCTGCAGCGCCCGCTCGGAGACGCGCGCGGCACGGTTGGCGGAGCGCGTGGAGGAGAACGTGGCCAGGGCCAACACGAGGGTGCCGGCCGCGGTGGCGAGCGAAGCGATCGTGCTCGTGTCGGCCATGACGGCGCAGGCTACTAAGCGTCGGGAGCCTCTTCCGTGCTCAGCGCGCGAGCGCCGATCCAGCAAGCGCGCGGCCGGCGCGTTCCAGCTCAGGCCGATCGCTCGCCACGGACACGGTTGCGAACGCCAGCTGGGAGCTCTCGGCATCCGTGAGCAGCGAGCTTCCGACGACCGCGTGTAACGGCACACCCGCGGTCCGGGCGCGCCCGGCGACCTCGCTGACAAGCTTGCCTTCCAGCGTCTGGGGGTCCAGACGCCCCTCGCCGGTGATGACGGCACCGGCGCGCGCAAGCCGCTCGTCGAAGCCGAGGGCATCGAGGACCCACGCGGCCCCGGGAACGAGCGTGGCGCCGTAGCGAGCCCACAGTCCGCCGGCGAGACCGCCGGCGGCGCCGGTCATGGGAATCCGGCGCGGGTCGCGGGGGAGGGCTTGCGCGCGCTCGTGCAGGCGCGCGGTCAAGCGTCGCACCGCCTCCGGGTCTGCTCCCTTTTGCGGCGCGAACACCTCGGCGGCGCGCTCGAAGCTCGTGGTCACATCCGCTAACACCGTCAGCCGTGCACCGCGTAGGCCGCCGCGCGCCTCGATCGCCTGAATCGCGCCTTCCCCGCCGTCCGTGGTGGCGGAGCCGCCCGCGGCGAGGACCACCTGTGCGGCGCCCGCGCTGATAGCCGCGGCGATCAGCTCGCCGGTGCCGATCGTGGAGGCGAGTTCGGCATCGCGCTCGGCCGGTGTGAGCAGAACGAGTCCGCTGGCGTCGGCCACCGCCACGATCGCACTCGCGCCGCCGTGAACCCAGCCGAGCGGTGCGCTGATCGGCCTACCGAGCGGATCGTGCGCGTCGGCTTCGGTGGTGCGCCCGCCGAGGCCGTCGAGGAGCACCTCGAGCGTGCCTTCACCGCCGTCTGCCGCTGGGCAGAGCTCGAGCGTCGCCGACGCGTCCACGTCGCGGATCCCAGCGGCGATCGCCAGGGCGACCTCTTTGGCGGAGTAGGTCCCCTTGAATGCGTCGGGTGCGATCAACCAGCGCGTGTCCTGTACCACCGCCAGATCAGTAGCAGCAAACGCCCGTCCTCGCGATGGCGCGGAGACCGTGCGCGGGCCGACGCTAGACTCGAGACGTGCCCGGTCCCGATGACGATCTCTTTGGCGAGGAGCACGTCCGGGTCTACCGCGAGACGCGGGGTGAGCGCGGCTATCACTGGCGCGGTACGACGATCCTCCTGCTGACGACGCGCGGCCGGAAGTCTGGCGAGGATCGGACCACGCCGCTGATCCACCGCACGGACGGCGATCGCTGGGTGATCGTCGCGTCCAAGGGGGGCGCGCCGGCCAACCCCGGTTGGTTCGAGAACCTGCAGGCCGACTCGGCGGCGACGATTGAGGTCAAGGACGAGCGCATACCCGTCGTTGCGAGCGTCGCGACGGGGGATGAGCGAGCCCGCCTGTGGGAGTCGATGTGCGAGGTGTGGCCAGCCTACGCGGACTACCAGAAGAAGACCGAGCGGGAGATTCCCGTCGTAGTCCTCACGCGCCGCTGACGGCTAGCGGAGGCTGGGCCGTGGATCGGCAGCTCGCTGATCTTGGTGTCGCTCTCCTAGCAGACACGGCGATTTGCCGATGCCGATAGTAAGATCCATCGCTCCGCCCATGCCTGACCCCGCCCAGGAGGCCGCAAGTGAACAGTGTTAGTGACAATCGCTACGGACCCTCGGGTACGATTGAGACGGGGCCGCTGATAGTCGGCATCCTCGGCATCGCCGTTCCCGTGTCGCTCGTGGCGTTGGCCTGTGTTACGGAAAGCGTGATTGTTCTGATACTGGCGGTGCTGGCGATGTTCGCTGTTGGCGGGGGGACGCTCGCGTTCGTGATGCACCTGGCGGCCGACACGGTTGAGGACGGCGCCGGCGAAGCTCACGGCGAGTAGCTCCGGTTCGCTGATCGGAGCGCAGAGGCCCGGCTGATCTGGGCCGACTCGCAGGCGCGAGCCGGCCCAGGGCGTGGGGCGTTGGATCGTTGACGGCGCCTTAGCCTTCTTCGGGGTTGCCTGCCGCGGGGTAGAGGGCGAATACCTTGTACGACTTGAAGTTCGCCGCGACCTTGATCGTCAGCGAGCTGGGGAATTTCTGCGTGTTTTCAAGTGCGCCGAAGTGGTAGTAGTCCGATTCCCAGTAGCCGTGGTAGATCTCGCCCGGTTCAAAGTAGCCGGTGAGTTTTCCGCCCGGTTCGGTGCTTCTGCAGAGCTCGGTTTCCTTGCCGCCCTCGTTGGGTCCGTCCGACGGGTACTTGGGGCTGTACAGGATCCGACCGTGACAGGACACGTTGCCCCAAGCGGAGCCGTCTGTGTTGTTGTACGAGAAGTTGAAGATTTCGGAGTGGGCGCTCGCTGCTCCCGCCCCGATCGCGGCGACGCACAGCACCGC
>DATBZG010000179.1:0-3400 GCA_036513335.1 Solirubrobacteraceae bacterium
CCCACGTCGCCGCCCTGGAGGTTCGCGTTGCGGCGCTCGAGGTCCGCCGGCCCGAGCACGTGACGGGCGAGGATCAGGTCGCGAAAGCCCGGCGCGAAGCGCTCGACCTGCGCCTCCATGCGCTCCACCTGACGCTCGCGCTCTGCCACCCAGTCGACCGTGTGCGGGCCGTGCGCGTAGGCCCACGCGGTGTGCTTGCCAGCGGGGGCGCGCGACGGGTCGGCGAGCGACTGCTGACCGAGCAGCATGAACGGGCGCTCGGGCAGCCCGTCGCGCACAGCAGTCGTCGCGAGCACCTCCTCCGCCGAGCCGCACACGTGCACGGTGCCCGCTTCGCGAACCTCGGGAGCGGCCCAGGGGATCGGCCCGTCAAGCGCCCAGTCGATCTTCAGCGTGGCCGGCCCCAGACGGTAGCGACGCAGCGCGCGCGCATAGCGCGCCGGAAGCCCCTCGCCGGCCAGCGTCGCAAGCGAGCTGGGCATCAGGTCCGCGACCACCACAGGCGCAGCGACGCGCTCGCCTCCATCTATCTCAACTCCAACCGCGCGGCCATGCTCCACGACGATGCGCGTGACCTTCGCGCCGGTGCGCACCTCGCCCTCCAGCTCGCGCAGGTATGAGACCAGCGCCTGTGCCAGCCGCCCCGCGCCGCCCTCGGGGCTCGGCCAGCCGACCCCGTGACCGAGCAGGTTGAGGTAGGCGGCGGCGATCGCGCTGCCGCCGCGTGCAGGCGGCACGTCGGAGTGCATCGCCGATCCATACAGCCAGGCGCGGTTGCCATCGCCCTCGAACAGCTCCTCACCGAGCGAGCGCGCGGAGCGGAACAGCAGGCGCGTGAAGCCCACGATCCCGCGGGGGCCGAGGCCGAGGGTCAGGCGCGCGGAGCCCGTCACGGGCGGGAAGCCGGCGAGCATCGTGTGCACGAGCGCATCGAAGTGGCCCAGGAAGGGTGCAGCGAACGCGCGCCAGCGATCGCCGTCGCCGGCGTGGATCGCGTCGAGGCTCGCGGCCGTCCGGTCGAGGTCGCGGTACAGGGCAGCGGCGCTGCCGTCGGGCAGCGGATGGGCGAGGCACGCCTGTGGGTGCACCCAGCGCAGGCCGTGGCGCTCCAGCGGCATCTGCGCGAACACCGGCGAGGCGGCTCCCGCCGGGTAGACAGATGAGAACGTGTCGTGGTGGAAGCCCGGCAGCGTGAGCTCCTCCGTGGCCACGGCGCCGCCGGGGCGCTCGGCGGCCTCGAGCACGAGCACGTGCCAGCCCGCCTGGGCCATGGTGATCGCCGCCGACAGGCCGTTGGGGCCTGACCCGACGACCAGCGCGTCGTAACTCATGGGCGCCAAGCATATGAACACGGGCGTCTCCAGCCTGGACACCGCAACGCAGTTCGCACATAATGGCTCTCGCATGCGTCACGAGAGCTCCGTTACCTCGTTGTCGTGGATTCCCTCCGAGGCGATCGAGGGCGCGCAGCGTCTGGCCTTCGACGCGGGCATGACCCACTACGACGAACCGCCACCGGAAGCGATCGAGGACCTCGAGGAGCTGCGCCTGGCCGACCGCTTCCGCTTCGCCAACGTGCTCAGCGGATGGATCGAGGTTGACGAGGACGGTCGCATCACCGACTACGGCCGCGGTGGCGGCGGGCTGATGGGGACCACCACCGTGAAGCTCGGGCCGGTGGCGCGCACGTTCGAAGCGATCGCGCTGCCCGATATCGCCGGCAAGCCGGAAAAGGGCGAGAGCTGGGTGCGCTTCACGCAGACCGCCGGCGGGCGCACGGGGATACCGGCTCCGCGCCGCGTGCGTCGCGCTCCCTTCGTCCAGTGGCAGGCGCCGCTCGTATGGACGACGCTGTCGCTGACGCTCCACGCGGACGGCCGCGTGAACGCGACGATGACCGGCCACAGCCGCTTCCCGCGCCATTGGATCTACGACGCGGAGGGCAAGCTCAGCCACAAGTCCGGGTTGGCGGACTTCAAGGACTGGTATCGCAAGTCCTTCGGCCGGCACACGCCGTGGGGAGACACCGACTCCAAGGCGCTGGTAACCGCGGTCGAGACGGCGCTCGAGCGCCGGCTTTCCTCGCAGATCATGCAGGGGGCCGCAAAGCCGGCGTTCAAGCGGGTCAAGCCGGGGACGGCGCTCGTGCGCCAAGGCGAGCGGGGCTCGGAGGTGTTCCTCGTGCTCGATGGCGTTTTGCGCGTGGAGGAGGACGGCAGGAGATTGGCCGAGTACGGCCCGGGTGCCTTGCTCGGCGAGCGCGCCCACCTGGAGGGAGGCGTGCGGACCTCGACGCTGGTTGCGGTGACGCCCTGCAGGGTGGCAGCCGTCGAGGCGGGGACACTCGATCGCGGGGCCCTGCAGGAGCTGTCCAAGGATCATCGGCGCAAGCGCCCGGACCGGAGCTGACTACTTGCAGATCCGCTTCTGCGGCGTCCGGGGATCACTCCCGGCGCCGGGCATCGACTTCGTACGCTACGGCGGGCACACGTCGTGTCTAGCGTTGTCACATGCCGGCGGCGCGGCGCCGACGCTGCTGCTCGACGCGGGCGCCGGCCTGAACGCCGTCAGCGAGCTGCTCGGCGACACGCCATTTCGAGGCACGATCCTGCTCAGCCACCTGCACTGGGACCACATGCACGGGCTGCCGTTCTTCGCCGGCGCCGACCGCCCCGACTCGCACGTGCGCGTGCTGCTGCCCGACCAGGAGGATGGGCGCAGCGCCACGGAGCTGCTCGCAGGCGTGATGTCGCCACCGTACTTCCCGATCGAGCCGACGCAGCTGCGAGGCGAGTGGACGTTCACGACGATCCCACCCGGCGAGCTCGAAGTCGAGGGCTTTCAGGTGCTCGCGCGAGAGATCCCGCATAAGGGCGGGCGCACGTTCGGCTATCGCATCAGCGACGGGCACTCGACGCTCACCTACATGCCCGACCACTCCCCCACCTCGCTCGGCCCCGGCGAGGACGGCTTCGGCGAGTACCACCCCGCCGCGCTGGAGCTCGCGCGCAACACGGATGTGCTCGTGCACGACGCGCAACTGTTCCCCGAGGACTTCGCTGCGGAGGGCAGCTTCGGGCACTCCGTCGCGGACTACCCCGTCGGTCTGGGCGCCCGCGCGGGCGCGCGCTCGGTGGTCCTCTTTCACCACCGGCAGAACCGCACCGACGACGCGCTGGACGGCCTCGCGCGGAGGCTGGACGAGGGCTCGCCGTCGGTGAGCGTGGCGAGCGAGGGCACCGTTCTCGAGCTCTAGCCCCGGTCGCGAGTGATCCCGAGGGCGATTACTGGGTGAGCGGCCAGGGGCTCGGGACCGACTGCCACGGCTCGGAGCGCCAGTCCGCGTAAGCCTCGTCTGGCTCATCCGTCGTCTCGGAGACTGAGGCGTCGTACTTCGCGG
>DATBZG010000180.1:0-20258 GCA_036513335.1 Solirubrobacteraceae bacterium
ACGGCTCGATCTTCTGCAGTTCTTCCGGTTTCGTGAATTCGTATTTGCCTTCGTGTTCGGTCGCGAAGGTCTCAGCGGCCGTCTGGGCGGTCTGTGCCAGAGTCTTGGCCGACGAGTCGTAGGCCTTGCTCTTCTGGCTCAGGAACGCCGGGATCGCGATCGCGGCCAGAATGCCGATGATCAGGATCACGACCAGAAGTTCGATAAGGGTAAAACCACCCTCATCTCCCGTGCGCTGGCGTAGTGACTTCAACATGAATCCTCCTAGGATCCGGTATGGGGCGCCAGCCCGCGGTAATCGCCTCGAACGACGATACGTCCCCCTCTTGAGGGCCGCCGGCTTTGCTACGCATCTCAGGGATGCTTTGCCTTGACACCTCGGTACTGGCTTTGTCAGCGGCTGCATCGACGTAGGAGATCGCGACCTTTATAGGTGCACGTCAGCTTGGACACATGACCCGCGCCGCGTTTGCACGCTTTCGCACAGCAGCTCGCCGGCGGGTGGCGGACCGATCGTCCGCGGATCGCTCAGACAGGTTTCTCAGGCAGCCGGCTCGGGCGCTGTGTCAGCTACGGCGCCGTCCGTGTCCTGTTGCTCGAGCCATTTGGCCTGCGCGTCGGTACCGGGGACGCGCACACCGGCTCCCGCGCACCACGGACAGGTCACGCTGCTGGGCGCGCCACCGAGGTTCGAGATCACCTGGCCGCTGCCGCGACAGGCCATACACTCCCGCGGCTCATGAGATGTCGGCTCCTGACCCTCGCTCTCGCCACTATCGCTGCTGTCGCTTGGCACGAGCCGTTCAGACTAGCGTTCCGCGCGTGAGGAGGCCTGGACGCGCAGCCGAGTGGGCGATTGTCGCTGCGATAACCGTGGGCGGGGGGGCACTGCGCCTGATCCACATCGGCCAGGTCCCACCGGACCCGTTCTACGACGCGGCCGTGCGCAGCATGACGCTCTCGTGGCACAACTTTTTCTTCGGCGCGTATGAGCCCGGGGGCAGCGTGTCGATCGACAAGCCACCGATCGACCTCTGGCTGCAGGTCATCAGCGTGAAGCTGCTCGGCTTCAGCTCGACCACCCTGAAGCTGCCCGAGGCGTTCGCCGGAACCGCGTCAGTGCCGTTCCTGTACGTGGTTGTACGCAGGATCTGGAGCGCGCCTGCGGGAATCGCCGCGGCAGCGGCGATGGCGGTGCTCCCGATCGAGGTGATCACCGCGCGCAGCGACACGATGGACGCGGTCATGATGCTGACGCTCGTGCTCGCGCTGTTCGCCGCGGTGAGGGCGGCCGAGACGGGACGCAGCGTGTGGTTGATCGCGATCGCAGCGGCGCTCGGCATCGCGTTCAACGTGAAGCTGCTCGAGTCTCTCGTCGCGCTTCCGGGAATCGTGTTGTTCGCGTATCTCGGGATGGCCGGCACCCGCCTTCGGCGGCTGATGCGCCTGGCCCTCCCAGCCGTCGTGTACGTCGTGGTCGCGCTGTCGTGGCTGACCGCCACGCTGCTGTTCCCCGCGCATGATCGGCCCTATGCGATCGGCTCCACGAACGGAAGCGCGTGGAACGCCGCATTCGTCTTCAACGGAACCGACCGCCTCGGGGGTAAAACGGCGGAACTCGGCGCCACGGAATACGAACCGAGCCACCGCTACCCGGTGGCAACGCAGGAGGAGCGCGACCACATCCCGATTGGCCCACCCTCCCCCACACGTCTGCTCACGACCGTCGGCCCACTCTCGGGCGAGCGTCTCGGCATGGAGATCCTCGTGGGCCTGCTGCTCGGAATCCCGGCGCTGTTGTGGGGGCTGCGCGGGGAAGCCGAGCCACCCGACAGCGAGACGCCAAAGGCCACCGAGGAGGAGTTGCAGAAGCGCCGGCGGATGCGCCGTGCAAGCGCGGTCGGGTTGAGCGTGTGGATGCTCGTCGGGATCGTGCTGTTCAGCCACCAGATCCGCCTGCACCCCCGCTACGTGGAAGGCTTTACGCCGGCCGTCGCGGCGATGGTCGGGATCGGCATCGCCTGGGCTGCCTCGCCGGGAGGGCCACGAAAGCTCTCGCGTCTGCGACTGGGAGCTCTGCTCGTGACGCTGGCGGTGATCGTCTATTACAGCGAGCGTCTCCTCTACGGCTATCCGATCGCGTGGTGGATCTCGCTGCTCGGCGCGCTCGGCGCGGCGGCCTGCGCGCTGTTGGCGCGTATGCAAGCACTGCCGATCGCCGCCCGCCGCCGGCTCGCGCCGGGCGGGGTGATCGTGCTGGCGCTAATCGCGGCGCTCGTGGTCCCTCTGAAGGCCGACCAGACGGCGATCGTCGACCGCATCAGCGATGCCGGCCTCGTCGGACAGCTGCCCGGGTCCCAGCAGCATCCCCTCAGCGTCTACCTGCGCGCCCACCAGGGCGGCGCCTACTACGAGCTGGCGGCCGAGTCGGCCACCGCCGTCGGCTCGCTGATCGTCCAGGACGCGCGCCCGGTGCTGATGCTCACCAGCTACGACGGGCGCATCCTGACGAGCGTGCCCAAGCTCGAACAGCTGATCGCCGGGGGCAAGGTCCGCTACGCGTTCCTGAACACGTTCTGCGCGGGCGCCGAGCAAGCGGTGAACCCCGCCTGCTCGGCGCCGGCGCGCTGGGTACGCGCCCACGGAACCGACGTCTCGATCCAAGCCGGCCTCACCCACGGTGGCCTGCTTTACCGTCTACCGGGTGTGAAGCCGTGAGCGAGCCCAACGAGCCACGACTGCAGGAGCTCGCCGGCGGCGCCCGCGCCGCCGGGAGCCTCGCGCTCGACACGGAGTTCATGGGCGAGGGTCGCTATCGCACGCTGCTGTGCCTCGTGCAGCTTGCGATACCCGCATCGTCCCCGGAGGGGGAGGGCAGCCAGGTGAGCGACCGCATCCTGGTGCTCGATCCGCTGATCGAGGATCTCGACGCCATGCCTCTGGCCGAGGTCCTCGCGGACCCCGCGGTCCAGATCGTGGTACACGCGGGTCGTCAGGACATCGCGCTGGTGCGCAGGCGCTTTGGCACGGAGGTGCGCAACGTCTTCGACACGCAGGTGGCGGCCGGCTTCGCCGGCCTCGGCGCGCAGGTCTCCTACGACTCGCTGCTGACCGACGTGCTCGATCTGCGCGTGGCCAAGACGGCGAGCTTCACCCGCTGGGACGCGCGGCCCCTGTCCTCCGAGCAGCTCGCCTACGCGCGTGAGGACGTGGTGCACCTGCACGAGCTCGCAGCGGAGCTGCAGCGCCGGCTGACGGATCTCGGCCGGCTGCAGTGGGCACTCGAGGAGTGCCAGCCGCTGGAGTTGGCCAGCGACGAGCGCGACCTCGAGACGATCTTCAACCGCCTCCCCCGTCTCGGCAGCCTCAACGCCTCGGCGAGGCCGATCGCGCGCGAGCTGGTGGGCTGGCGCGAGCGCACCGCCGAGCGCCAGAACCGCCCTGTGCAGAGCGTCCTGGGCGACGCGACGCTGGTCGAGATCGCAAGACGCCGGCCATCCTCGCGAGGCGAGCTCGAGAAGATCCGCGGAGTCGGCCAGAGCGCCAGTGGACGCCGAGGCGAGGAGCTGCTCGAGGCGATCCGGGCTGGGCGCGAGCACCCTCCCGAGCAGCCGACCCATACCAGCCGACCACCGGCGCCCAAGCCCGACGACGCCCCGCTCGTCGCGCTTGGCGAGGCGCTCCTGCGCACCCGCGCCCGCGAGGCGGGACTCGCCTACGAGCTGCTGGCAGCGCGCGCCGATCTGCAGGCGATCGTCGCGAGTGCCCGCGCCGGCTCCGGCGAGGCGGACGTGCGGACCCTGCGCGGATGGCGGCGCGAGCTCGTCGGCGCAGAGCTGCTCGAGCTGCTCGACGGGCGCGTCTCGATGTCTGTGGACGGCGCCGGGCGCGACCGGGCGATCCGGATCGAGCGCCTGTGAGCCAGTGACCTGAGCTAGCTTTCGATGCGGTTGTAGACTTCGAACAGCGGCAGGTACATCGAGATCACGATGAACCCGACCATCGCGCCGATCACGATGATCAGGATCGGCTCGAGGATCGACATCAGCGATTTCACCGCCGCTTCGACCTGTTCCTCGTAGAACTCCGCGATCCGGTCGAGCATGTCGTCCAGCGCACCTGTTTCCTCACCAACGCCGACCATGTGCGTGACCATCGACGGGAAGATCGGCTCCTGCGCGAGCGGAGCCGCAATCGTGCCGCCGCGCTTGACCGAGGCGATCACGCTGTCCATCGCTTCCTGCACGACGACGTTGCCCCCGGTGCGCCCGGTGATCTCGAGCGCCTGCAGCAGAGGCACGCCCGCGTGGGTCAGCGAGGCTAGCGTGCGCGACCAGCGCGCCACCGAGACCTCCTGGACGATCGTGCCGATCTTCATCGGCACGTGCAGGCGGAAGTGGTCCCACTGACGGCGCCCCCAGACGGTCTTCTTCCACTTGACGAAGGTGATGATCACGACCGCCGTCCCGCCAAAGATCAGCCACCAGTATCCGGTGACGGCCTTCGACATGAGCACCGAGACCTGTGTGAGCTTCGGCAGTTCGCCGCCGAATTCCTTGAACACGCCCTCGAACACAGGGACGAGGAACGCAACCAGGGCCATCATCACACCGATCGCGAACGTGGCCACGAGCGCGGGGTAGATCATCGCCGATTTCACCTGGCGGCGAAGCGCCGCGTCTTTCTGCAGCTGGTCGGCGACCCGGTAGAGGGCGTCCTCAAGGACACCACCCGTCTCCCCCGCCTCCGTCATCGCGATGAACAGCGGGTTGAAGACCTTTGGGTGGCGGGCCATCGAGTCGCTCAGCGACAGGCCGGCCTCGACGTCCTTGCGAACCGCGACGATCGTTTCCTTCAGGTAGTCGCTCTCGGTCTGCTCCTCCAGCACGTAGAGCGCGCGCAGGATGCTCATCCCGGAGGAGATCATCGTCGAGAGCTGACGCGCGAAGATCGCGAGCTCGGTCGCCTTCACGCTCTTGGTGAGCGCGATGTTGATGTTCTTGGAGGAGTGCTTGTCGGCGATGTCGAGGACGATCAGCCCGCGCTGCTTGAGCTGGTCTGAGACCGCCTGCTTTGATTCCGCCTCGACCTCGCCGCGGGCTTTCACCCCGGCGGTGTCGATCGCCTTGAAGACGTAGGTGCTCATGCCGGGCCTAGGCTGCCGCCAGCGAGGTCGCGCCCATCAGACGCCTGAGCTCGTCCGGTGTGGAGGAGCGCGCTTCTGCGAGCTTCTGGCTGATCTTGCCCTGGCGAATGAGCGAGACCAGAGCCGTGTCCATCGTCTGCATGCCAACCGCGGAGCCGGTCTGCATGACCGAGTAGATCTGGTGGGTCTTGCCCTCGCGGATCAGGTTGCGAACAGCCGGCGTCGGTACGAGGATCTCCGAGGCGACGACGCGGCCAGAGCCGTCGGCGTTGGGCAGCAGCTGCTGGGTCATGATCCCCTGCAACGCAACCGAGAGCTGCACCCGTACCTGCCCCTGCTGGTGAGAGGGGAACACGTCGATCACACGGTCGATCGTCTGCGCGGCGTCCTGCGTGTGCAGGGTCGCGAACACGAGGTGCCCGGTCTCAGCCGCGGTCAACGCCGTGGAGATCGTCTCCAGGTCGCGCATCTCTCCGACGAGGATCACGTCGGGGTCCTCGCGCAGGGCGGCTGTGAGGGCCATGGAGAAGCTGTGCGCGTCAGAGCCCAGCTCGCGCTGGTTGACGATGCACTTCTTGTGGCCGTGCAGGAACTCGATCGGGTCCTCGATCGTCATGATGTGCTCCTCGCGCGTGGAGTTGATCTCATCGATCATCGCCGCGAGCGAGGTGGACTTGCCCGATCCGGTCGGTCCGGTCACGAGCACGAAGCCACGCGGCTTGCGCGTGAACTCGTGAACCGCCGGCGGTAGCCCCAGCTCGTCGATCGAGGTGAGGTTGAACGGGATCAGACGGAAGGCCGCGCCGATCGCACCGCGCTGGTAGTAGGCGTTGACACGGAAACGGGCGTGGCCGGGGATCGAGTAGGCGAAGTCCAGCTGCCAATCGGTCTCCAGGCGCTGGCGCTGATCCCCGGTGAGGATCGAGTAGACGATCTCGCGGGTGTCTGTGGGCGAGAGCTTCGGGTATTCCTCGAGCGGCGTCAGCCGCCCGCGGACCCTCACGGTTGGGTTTGCGCCCGAGGTGAGATGCAGGTCGGAGGCCTTGCGGTGTACGACCTCCATGAGCAGGTCTGCGAAATCGATATCCATGGCCCGCCTATCGGCTCTGGAGAAGCGGCCTGCGCACGCGCGACGCGCGACTGGACGAAAGTACGAGTCAGTTGGTGCCGACGACGCGCGCGATCTCAGCCATCGAGGTGCGGCCCTGGCGGACCTTCTGCAGGCCGTCGTCGCGCAGGCGCGTCATTCCCTGGCGTACGGCGACGTCCCGAATCGCCTCCGCTGGGCTGCGTTCGAGCGCCAGCGCTTGGATCTCGGGTGAGATCTTCATCACCTCGTACAGGCCAAGGCGCCCGCGGTAGCCGCTGCCGGCGCAGCGGCGGCAGCCGACGGGCTCGTACGCCTCGAGCTCCATACGCGCGCGGTAGCCGTTCTGCTGAAGGGCCTTGGCCGAGATGATTGTGCGCCGCTTGCAGCTCGGGCAGAGCATCCGCGCCAGGCGCTGGGCGACCACACAGTCGAGCGCCGAGGCGACGAGGAACGGCTCGATGCCCATCTCGATCAGCCTGGTGATCGCCGACGGCGCATCGTTGGTGTGCAGCGTGGAGAGCACGAGGTGGCCGGTCAGCGCGGACTCGACCGCGATCTGAGCGGTCTCACGGTCGCGGATCTCGCCGACCATGATGATGTCGGGGTCGGCGCGCACCATCGATCGCAAGCCTGCTGCAAACGTGAGGCCGACCTTGGCCGAGACCTGTACCTGGGTGAGCCCGCTCATTTCGTACTCGACCGGGTCCTCGACCGTGATGATGTTCTTCTCGGGCGTGTTCAACAACTGCAGCGCCGCATACAGCGTCGTCGACTTGCCCGAGCCGGTGGGGCCCGTGACGAGCACGGCGCCGTGTGTCTCGTGGCAGGCGTGTTCGAAACGCTCGCGCTCGGCATCGGCCATCCCGAGCTTGTCGAGCTCGACGACAACCGACTGCTTGTCGAGCACGCGCATGACGACGCCCTCGCCGTGCACGCTGGGCAGCGTGACCACACGCAGATCGACGTGGCGCCCGTCGACCACGAGCCCGACGCGCCCGTCCTGGGGCAGGCGCTTCTCGGCGATGTTCATCTCGGCCATGATCTTGATGCGCGAGATCGCACCGGCAGCCATACGGCGCTGGACCGTTGTGACGTCCTGGAGCACGCCGTCGACCCTGAAGCGCACCCGCAGCTCGCGCCCGTCGGGTGCCAGATGGATGTCGGAGGCCCCGCGCTCGACCGCCTGGGCGACAATCTGGTTGACGAGCTTGATGACGGGCGCGTCTTCTGAGGTCTCATGCAGTGCGACGACCTCGCCACCGTCGTCGGGATCTTCGGAGATCGCGGCGGACTCGCCGACGACGTCTTCCAGCCTGTCCAGGCGTGAGATCAGCGTCGCGATGTCATCCGGCGGCGCGACCGCTACGCGAATCTCGTATCCGGTCATAATCGCGATGTCGTCGACCGCCAACACGTTGGAGGGGTCGCCCATCGCTACGAGCAGGGTGCGCTTGTCGGCGAACGCCACCGGAACCGTCTGGTAGCGCTTGGCGATCGTCGTGCTCACGAGGTTGGCTGCGGCCATGTCGACGGTGAACACACCCAGGTCCAGGTGGTCGAGCCCGTAGCGCTCGGCCAGCGCGCGCGACAAGCCGTCCTGGTTGATCGCGCCACTCTCGAGCAGGACCCGCTCGGCTGTGGTCCCGGAGACACGCGAGTTGGCGACCGCATCGTCGACCTGCTTGCGCGAGGCAAGGCCCATGTCGACGATCACGTCGGTCAGGAAGCGTTGCGAGGAGCCGCGGCGCGAGGGCTTGGTCAGCCCCGAGGAGTCCTGCTGCTGCGCAGGGGTCGCCCGGGCGGGCGGGCCGTCCTGGCCTGGGTCCTCGATCCCCGGCCCGGCGCTCATCGACACCGATCCGGGTTCGTGGCGAGCGGCACGCTCGACCTCGATGTAGGGGTCGGCGCCCGCGATCGTCTCAAATTCCACGTCCGCGCCGGGAAGCGGGTCGTGATGGACCTCCGCCGCGGACAGCCGCTCGGTGTCCAGCTCGATGCCCACCTCGGCGGCGGGGGCCGCGGGCGCCCGGGAGGCGGGGTCGCCGAGCACGCCTCGTCCCACGGAGATGATCTGCTCGGCGGCTTCGCGCGGCGTGCCGTCGATCCCGAAGATCGCGTGCAGGTCCGGGCCGGCCTGTTGAGGAGCGTCGCTCATCGAGCGCCCTCCTCGAGCAGGGAGCTATGAAGCGCAGTCGTCCTGCCGGCGGACAGCCCGGCGCATGACCTCGATCGGAGCGGTGTGCCCGGTCCACAGCTCGAAGCTGAGCGCTCCCTGTGCCAGCAGGATCTCCAGGCCGTCGAGGGTGCGCGCACCATGGGCTTGGGCAGCCGCGAGCAGCTGCGTGGATGCGGAGCGGTAGACGAAATCGACGACATATGAGTACTCACCGAGTTGATCGAACGTCAAACCCAGTTGGTTGAGCGCCTCACTGTCAGTGGCCGAGCGTTCTATCTCCGGGGCCTCCAGACCCACCGAAGTGCAGTTCAGGAGCAGATCTGCGGCCACCGGCCGGCGCACGGCCCGCACTCCGAGATCATCGGCGAGCTGTTGCGCGCGCTCGGGCGTCCGGTTCCAGACAGACACCTCGCTCATGCCCGCCTCGCGCAGCGCCCAGGCGGCGGCCCGTGCGCTTCCGCCTGCACCGAGGACGAGTGCGCTCGGGCTCGCGGGCAGCTCGCTCAGGTCTCCGAGCGCGGCGATCAGGCCGGGGGCGTCGGTGTTCTCGGCCGCGATCGTCCCGTCGGGGAGAAACATGAGCGTATTCGCCGCCCCGATCGCTCGTGCGGTCTCGCTCGTCTCGCTCGCCAGCGCGAGCGCCGCGTGCTTGTGCGGGATCGTGACGTTGGCACCGATGAATCCCGACTGGGGCAGTGCCAGGGTGGTCTGCGCGAACAGCGCCGGCGGGACCGGCAGGCGCTGGTAGCGCCAGCCTTCGAGCCCCAGCTCGGCGATCGCGGCGTTGTGCATGGCCGGGGAGCGACTGTGGGAGACCGGCCAGCCGAGGACGCCCAGGCGCGCCATCACTTCTGCTTGCAGATCGGCGGATGACCGCCGTTGTGCGCGACAGCGGCCTTGTAGGCGGCGGCGTTGGCTTCGAATTCCGCCTCGGTGTTGGAGAACACCTGCTCGCCGCAGCCGTTCGCGCCGGCGACGTAGTAGAGGTAGGAGACGCGTGCGGGGTACGCGGCCGCGTGGATCGATGCCGCGCCCGGGTTGGATATGGGCGTCGGCGGGAGGCCGACGTGTGTGCGTGTGTTGTACGGCGAGTCGATATGCAGTTGCGCTTCGGTGAGTTCGTGGGTGTAGGTGGCGATCCCCGTGGCTTTCTCGACGGCGTAGTAGATCGTGGCGTCGATCCCCAGCGGCATGCCCTGCGCCAGCCGGTTGTAGATGACCGCGGCGATCTTCGGCCGGTCTCCGGGTATCTGCGCCTCGCGCTCCACCATCGAGGCGACGATCAGCAGCTGGTAGGGCGTGACGTGCAGCACCTTCGCGCGCGCAGCCTCGGTCGCACCGAAGTTTTCGCGGAACGCTTCCAGCTGCTCTTCCGCGAGCCTCTGGACAGGCGCTCCGGGGTCCATGTCGTAGGTCGCAGGGAAAAGGAAGCCTTCGAGGTCCGGCGTGCCCTTCGGCGCCCCGTAGCTGACCGGGTTCAGCAGCGGCGAGTGCCTGGACTCGAGGAGATAGTCGCCCTTCAGCTTGTCAATGCCGGCGATCTGTGCGATCTGCGCTCGCGTCTTGCCCTCCGGGATCAGGACCTTGACCACGGGCGCCGGCGGGAGCGGGGCGGCCGGCTTGGGCGAGCGCGAGTGCAGCACCAGCACGATCGCGACCGCGACGACCCCGAGAGCCAGCACCGCGGCCGCGCGTGCGATCAGTGAGCGGCGTCGCCGTGGTGGCGGCGGCGGGGGCCCCAAGCTCGCCGCGAGACGGTCGAGCGTCATCGGCGGCTGCGCGGGCGGAGCCGGTGCTGGCATAGAGACCTGTGGCTGCGCGGGCGGCGGCGCCGGCATCGGTACCTGCACGGTTGGTGTTGGTGTTGGTGTGGGCGGCGGCGGCGGCGGCGCGACCGGCGCCGGCGGCTCAACCGGCTGCGGCTGGTTGCGCCGGCGCGCACGCTCCTGGCGGTCGCGCTCGCGCTCCTGCGCTGTGCGTTCGCGCCCTGATGATCTTTCGCCGCGAGACAAGGAGCGCAACCCTAACGCGCCTGGGAGGCGAGCCAGCTCTCCAGCAGATGGGCCGCCGCCCGCGAGTCCTCGTCTGCCTTGAAGCGCGTTCCGGCAGGCTCCATCCGTTGCGCCATGCGCGTGGTGAAGCGCTCGTCGTGCATCTCCACGGCAACCTCGCGCCCCAGGCGCTCCGAGAGCTCTTGGGCGAACGCCCGCGTCTCGCGCGTCTGCGCGGTGTCGCTTCCGTCGAGCGCGAGCGGAAGGCCGACGATCACGATCTCGACCTCGCGCGAGCGCACGAGCTCCCGCAGCCGCGCGAACCCACGCTTCGTCGCGGGACGCTCGACGGCCTCCAGTGGCGTGACGATCGTGCCGGTGGGATCACTGAGCGCGCACCCGCAGCGCGCGCTGCCGTAGTCGAGAGCGAGAACGCGCACGTCAACTTCGACGCGTCCGCATCAACCTGCGAGCGCCGCCTCGATCGCTGCCCGACCAGCGTCCATGGCCTCGCCGAGACGCTCGGGATTGCGCCCGCCGGCCTGCGCCATCGTGTCGCGCCCGCCACCGCCTCCGCCGGTGATCTCGGCCGCGACCTTGACGACGGCTCCAGCCTTCACGCCGCGCTCCACCAGCGACGGAGCAACGCTTGCAACGAGGTGAACGCGCCCGTCCGAGGCGCTCCCCAGCAGGATTGCCGCATCCCCCAGGAGACCCTTGACGCGATCGACTGCCGCGAGCAGCGCCTTGGCGTCGGGCACCTGCACGGCTGCCACGAGGACATGTGCGCCGCCCAGCTCCTGCGCCTGCCCGGCGAGCGACTCCACATCGAGTGCGCCGGCGCCGGACTGACCCGCTCCATCCTTGAGCGCCTTCTGCAGGCGCTTTTGCTCCTGGGCAAGACTCGCCACCGCCTCGGGGGTGTCCTGCGGACGGGTGCGCAGCTGCGCGGCGATCTCGCGCAGAAGCCGATCGTGCTCGCGCAGCAGCTCGACCGCGACAGGTCCGGTGACGGCCTCGATGCGCCGCACGTTCGCGGAGCTCGAGGTCTCGTGCAGGATGCGAAACGCGCCGATCTCGGCGGTGGAGCGCACGTGCGTTCCACCACAGAGCTCGCGCGAATACTCGCCGTCGCCGACCTCGACCATGCGCACGACCTCGCCGTACTTCTCACCGAACAGCGCCATCGCACCGAGGCCCTTGGCCTCATCCAGTGTGGTCGTGAGCGCTCGAACCGGGTCGTTGCGCGCGATCCAGGAGTTCACGCGGTCCTCGACGTCGCGCAGCTCCTCGGCGCTGAGCGCCTGCCCGTGGCTGAAGTCGAAGCGCAGCTTGTCCGGCCCGACGTAGGAGCCGGCCTGGCGCACGTGGCTTCCGAGACGCTCACGCAGCGCCGCTTGCAGGAGGTGCGTGGCGGTGTGGTTGCACTCGGTCTCGTGTCGCGCGAGGTGGTCGACGCGCGCGATCACGCTCTCGCCGACCTCGAGCGTGCCGGCCTCGACGATCACCTCCGGGATGCGATCCTCGCCCAGGGTCAGGACGTTCTCCACGCGGGCCACGCAGTCGCCGTGCTCACATTCGATCGTCCCCACATCTGAGATCTGGCCTCCGCCGGCCGCGTAGAACGGCGACTCGGCGAGCTTCACGAGCAGACGCTGGGTCGTCGGTCCGCCACTACCGTTGGCCTCGCGCTCCTGGGCGGGGCGCACGGCGAGGACGGTCGTCTGCTGGACCTCCGTCTCATATCCGGTGAAGCGTGTGGCGGCGCCGCCGTCGAGCACCGCCGGACCGCCTGCGCCGAGCGCAGCCGCGGCGCTCGAACGTCCCGCGCCGCCGCGACCGCGCGCGCGCTGCTCGTCCATGAGCACATCGAAGTCGCCGTCGATCTCGAGGCCCTCCTCGGCGAGCAGCTCGCTGGTCATCTCATAGGGGAACCCGTGCGTGTCGTGCAGGAGAAAGACATCGGCGGCGGGAACGGAGGTGCGTCCGGCGTCGCGTGCCTGGTCGATCTGCTCGCGCAGCAGCTCCATGCCCTGCGCGAGCGTGCGGCCGAAGCCCTCCTCCTCGGCGGACAGCCACATGTCGGTGACATCGGTCTGCTCGATCAGCTCGGGGTAGGCGCCGGCCATGACCTGACGTACGCGCTGGGAGTAGCGGGTGAGAAAGCCGGGCGGGAGCTCCAGGAATCGTCCCTGCTGGATCGCGCGGCGCATGACGCGGCGCAGGACATAGCCGCGATCCTCGTTGGACGGGACGACGCCGTCGGCGGTGAGGAACGTCATCGCGCGTGCGTGGTCGGCGAGGATGCGCAGCGCGCGGTCGCTGTCGAAGTCCTCGCCGTAGCGCTGGCCGGAGAGCTCCTCTCCGAGCTCGATCAGCGGCTGGAACTGGTCGGTCTCGAACACCGACTGCTTCTGCTGGAGGATCGCCGCCATGCGATTGAGCCCGAGGCCGGTGTCGATGTTCCTGGCGGGCAGCGGCTTAAGGACCGTGCCGGGCTCATCGGGGGCGGGCTCCTGGTCGTACTGCATGAAGACGAGGTTCCAATACTCCAGGAAGCGCGCGTTCTCACCGCCGGGGAGATCCTCGGGGGAGCCGTGCTCCACGCCGCGGTCGACGTAGAGCTCCGAGCAGGGCCCGCACGGGCCGGTGGGGCCGGCCTGCCAGAAGTTCTCCGAGCGCGGACATTCGACGATCCGCTCGCGCGGGACGCCGACCGCGAGCCAGAGGTCGATCGCCTCCTGGTCGCTGCCGAGGCCGAGTCCCTCGTCGCCTTCGAACACCGTCACCCAGATGTCACGCTCGTTGAAGCCGAACACCTCGCGTGAGAGCGTCCAGGCGAACTCGATCGCCTCGGCCTTGAAGTAGTCCCCGAACGAGAAGTTGCCGAGCATCTCGAAGAACGTGAGGTGCGCGGCGGTGTTGCCCACGTTGTCGATGTCGACCGTACGGAAGACCTTTTGGCAGCTCGTCAGGCGCGGCGCGGGCGGCTTTTCCTGGCCCAGGAAGTAGGGCTTCAACGGGTGCATGCCGGCCACCGTGAGAAGCGCCGAGGGGTCGTGCGCGGAGGGCACCAGCGAGGCCGATGGCACGCGCCGGTGACCGCGCTCCTCGAAGAAGCTCAGGTAGCGCTCGCGAATCTCGTCTGAGGTCATGCTGCGAGTGATCTTAGGCGGCGTCAGGCCGCGACGGTGCCGTAGCCGACGACCACGTCGCCGGCGTACAGACAGGCGAACTGACCGGGGGCCGTCCGCTCGGCGGGCTCCGCCAGCTCCAGGGCGAGCCTCGCGTGACGCCCAGCTCCCAGGTCCCGGCGAAGGCGACAGGCCAGGCGACGGCCGTGGGCGCGCACGCGCACGCCGTCGACGCAGTGCCCGTCGCGGTGAAGCGTCGCCTCGCTCACGTTGACCGCATCGGCGAGCAGCGCCTGGCGCGGGCCGACGGTGACGGTGTTCGACCGCGCGTCGGTGGCGAGCACGTAGAGCGGCTCGGGTGCGGAGATGCCGAGACCGTGGCGCTGGCCGACCGTGTAGAGGTGCGCGCCGCCGTGCTCGCCGAGCGCCCCTCCATCGCGGTCGACGATCGAGCCGGGTCGTCTGTTCAGCCCGCCGTGGCGCTCGAGGAAGTCGCCGTGGCGGGTGCCCGCGAGAAAGCAAAGATCCTGTGAGTCGCGGCGCCCGGCGACCGCGAGCCCTGCCTCACGGGCGAGCTCGCGGACCTGCTGCTTGTGCATCTCGCCGAGCGGAAAGCGCATGCGCGCGAGCGACTCCGGCGCGAGCGCCGAGAGCACATAGCTCTGGTCCTTGGCTGGATCGACCGCGGTCCGCAGCAGCGGGACAGTGCCTGAGCTGACGGTCGCGTCGTTGGTCACGCGCGCGTAGTGGCCGGTGGCGAGCGTCTCTGACCCGAGCTTGTCGGCCAGCTCGAGCATCGCGTCCAGGCGGACGTTGCCGTTGCAGCGCACGCAGGGGTTGGGCGTGAGACCGCGAGCGTGATCTGAGAGCCAGCCATCGACGACGCCGGCGCGGAACTCCGCGCGCAGGTCGATGGAGAGATGCGCCATCCCGAGGTCGTGGGCGAGCTCGCGGGCGCCGCGGACCGCCTGCGCCGAGCAGCAGCTGAGCTCGCCGTCGTTCTCGGCGTCTGACCAGAGCTCGAGTGTGACGGCGACGGCCTCGCCGCCGTCGCGCGCGACGAGCAGGGAGGCGACAGCGCTGTCGACCCCGCCGCTGACTGCCACGAGCGTGCGCTGAGGGCTGTGCGCGAGCTGCACGCCCGCGCGTGCGGCGCTGCCGAGCGCGCGGTGAAGCGCGTCGGCGGCGAGCTCCGCGGCATGAAGCTTGGTGGGGCTCAGCCCGCCGAGCTCGCTTGCGATGTCTGCGGCGCCGATCCGCGCGACGTTCAACAGCGGAGCCTGGCGCACCAGCCCCACGACGGCGCTGCCGGCAGCGATCACGGCGCCGCAACCGCTGGCATCGAAGCCTGCGTCGCAGATCAGCCCGTGGGGGCTGTCTGGATCGACGGCCAGCGAGATCCGGATGAGATCGCCGCACGCAGCCCCGCCGGCAGCGCCCGTGAAGGCGTCCTGCGGCATATGACCCCGGCCGAGGGGACGTTCGAGATGGTTGCTCAGCTGCTCGCGACTCTCGCTCATAGGAGCGAGTGTAAGGCTAGGAGTTGCGGGCTTCGTCGATCGCTTGTTCGATCGAGAAGGCGTCCTGCAGGCCGGTGAGCACGGTCGTCTTGCCGCTCTTGTTCACGATCAGCACGGTGGGCGTCCCGTAGACCTGCACGCCACGGGTGATCGAGCCATAGGAGGCGACCTGGCCGGCGGTCGACACGAACGCGGCGAAGCTCTTGTCCAGTTCCAGACCGGAGGCCTTGAGGGCCTTACGCAGCTGGGCGGTGCGAGGTTGCGCCTTGATCAGATGGTGGACGGCCTCCAGCAGCCTGAGTTCGCCGTTGACGATCGTGTCATCGACGCCTTTGGAGTTCCAGAAGAGGATGACCGCGATCTTCCCTTCGTGAAGCGCGTCTTCAACGAGCAACTGCCGCGCCGGAGAGCGCCCGGCACCGCTCTTTGCCTTGATCGGCTGACTCTTCACCGTGGGGGTGGAAGCGGCCGGGGCGGATGCCTTGGCGGGATCGTGCGCGGTGGCTGTCGCCGAGGAGCTGCTGTGGCTGGAAGCGGGAGCAGTGGAGGGAGTGGACGGAGTGGAGGGAGACTCACCCGTGGCTGCGACGGCCCCATGAGCCCGCGCGATGTCGCGCGTGAGCCCTTCGAGCCCGGGAACGGGACCGTGGTAGATGTGGCCGCTCTTGGCTTCGGCCTTGGCCTTGGCGGTCACCGCTGCGGTGGATGCGCCGCCCGTCGCAGCAGAGCTGGCTGGTTTGGAGACCGCGGGCGCGCTGGCCGTTACGGTCGTCGTCGACGCGGAGCTGTTCGTGCTGCTCGAGTGTCCGTGCAGCGCAAAGAACCACACGCCGGCAAACAGGCACACGGCTACCAGGGCGATCTGAAATGGACGGGAGATCTGATCCATCCCACACCGCTTCGGCATTCGCGGCGAAGAAGTTGAACAGCGCAAGCAGCGTTGGACGGCTGAACGCAGCGTGCTGCCGCCCTTGAGGCCCGCAGCGGGGTGGCCGATACCCAGCGCATGAAGCTGAGAAGCCTCTTTGCGTGGGTAGCGTGCGTCTGCGCTGCATTCCTGCTGCTGGTGGCTTGCGGCAATGCGCAGCGAGATCCCGCGAGCGCGGACACGAGCGCCACCGATGCGGTCTCACACCACGCCTCAGCGACGGTCAGCTCGGGAGGCGCATCGGCTGCCGGCCGTCCTCCGTCGCGGACGCAGGCGCTTGCGTTCGCGCGCGCTGTGAACCTGACCGTGGGCGATATCCCGGAAGCGACTGTGGAACGAAAGCGAAAGGGCGGCTCGGACGCCCACGAAAAGCGGGAATATCGCGCCTGCGAAAAGCAGGCCGGCTCGGGAAAGACACAAACGGTCGCTGAAGCGTCATCGCTGCGACTCAGGCGCGGCCAGGAACTGGAAACCGAACAGATCACCTCAGCGGTGACGGTCCTGAGCAACGAAGGCGCGGTCGAGCGTGAGTTCGCCCTGCTTGGGTCGCCGGCATTGAGGAAGTGCGCGGCACGCGCGTTGACTCACAACATCGATGACAAGTCGATCCGCAACGCACGGTGGGGGCGCGTGACAGTCTCAAAGCTTCCCGTGCACGCACCGGGTACCGACGCGACGTTCGGCATCCGAATCGTGGTGAAGCTGAACCTTCCCTTCAGCGAAGTCTCGGTACCGATCTACTTCGACGTGCTCGGCTTCGCGATGGGACGAGCGGAGGTCGCGTTGACGGCGACGAGTATCACGCAGCCGGTGCCGTCGAGCACCGAGCAGGAACTGCTCGCGCTGCTGCTCTCCAGAGCTCGAGCAAAGCCCCTCTGAGCAAAGGAGCACAGATCGCGCGGCGTGCTGATCGAGCGCCTCTGCTCAGATCGCGTGGTGACTGCGGAGCACGGCGTGCACGACTGCGTTCGTGGCCAACTCCTGCTGCCCGCCTCCCTGCATGTCCTTGAGCAACGCGTGCTCGGCTGAGACGATCGCGACAAAGCGCGCCCGCAGCGCATCGGCATGCCCGAGCTGGCCTTTCAGCGAGCGCCCTCCGAGGTCCATTTGCGCGGCGAGCCCGGCGGAGCGCGCCTCGCTGAGAAGTCCGAACGCGGCCGCGCGCACCTCATCACGCTGGCCGTCGAGCGCGACGAACAACTCAGGTGAGATCGGCGCGGCGAGGTGCTCGCCGATCGTGGTGGCAGAGCCGCTGTCGCCGGCGAGCATGATCCGCTCGATCCCAGCCGCCCAGCCCATGCCCGGCGTCGGCGGTCCGCCGAGCTGCGCGACGAGGCCGTCATAGCGTCCCCCGCCGGCCACCCCGCTCTGCGCACCGAGCGCGTCGGAGGTGAACTCGAACAGCGTGCGCGTGTAGTAGTCGAGCCCTCGCACGAGCGTGGGGTCCAACTCATAGGAGATGCCGGCGACATCGAGCAGCTCGCGCACGTGCGCGAAGTGCTCGGCGTCTGAGTCGCTGAGGTAGTCGCGCAGCAGCGGTGCACCCAGCATGACGCGCTGGGTGCCCGGGTGGTCGGAGTCGAAGGCGCGGAGCGGGTTGAGCTCGATCCGGGCGCGAACGTCCTCGGAGAGGCTCTGCTCGTTCTCGCGGAGGTACAGCTTGAGGTGCTCGCGATACTCCCCCCTGCTCTCGGGGCTGCCAAGGCTCGAGAGACGCAGCCGCAGCTCGCGCACCCCGAGCTCCGCGAGCAGCGCGGCCAGTAGCGTGATCGACTCGGCGTCGACGGCGGGGTCCTCAGAGCCGATCGCCTCGGCCCCGACCTGCCAGAACTGCCGGTAGCGCCCCGCCTGAGCGCGCTCGTGGCGGAAGAAGCACGACAGGTACCAGAGCTTCACGGGCTGGCGACGCTTGTGCATCCCGTGCTCGAGGTAGGCGCGGCAGACGGGGGCGGTGCCCTCGGGGCGCAGCGTGAGCGAGCGTCCGGCCTGGTCGGAGAGCGTGAACATCTCCTTGCGCACGATGTCCGTCGACTCGCCGACGCCGCGTGAGAAGAGCTCGGTCGCCTCGAACACGGGCGTCTCGATGCGCTCGTAGCCAGCGCCCTCGAGGATCGAGCGTGCGCGCGCCTCGATGCCGCTGCGACGCGTGGCCTCCTCGCCGAGGATGTCAAACGTGCCGCGCGGTGCTTTGAGCTTTGCTTCGCTCAACGTCAGGCTGCCGGCGAGTCCGCCGCGGACTCGCGCGGGACGCGCACACGCAGCTCGGTGAGGAACGGGTTGGTGTCGCGCTCGCGCCCGAGCGTGGTGACGCCCATGTGACCCGGGTAGACGACGGTGTCCGTCGGGAAGGCTTTGATGAGACCGCCGATCGAGCGCTCGAGCGTGGGCCAGTCCCCGCCGGGGAGATCCACGCGCCCGACGGAGCCCTGGAAGAGGACGTCTCCGGAGAGCAGCGCAGGGTGGGTGGGCGATCGGACAGCGTAGGTGAGATGCCCGGGGCTGTGTCCTGGAGTGAAGATCACGTCGATGTCGATGCCGGCGAGGGTCAGATGCTCGCCGCCGGAAAGCGTGAAGTCGGCCTCGTAGCTCTCGAACGGCCCGAACCCGGGTGGCACCCAGCTCATGACATCGGCGAGAATCGGACGCTCGATCTCGGGACAGTAGACGGGGGCGCCGGTGGCGCGCGCGAGCGGCGCGACGGCGCCGATGTGGTCGAAGTGACAGTGCGTGATGAGGATCGCCTCGACCTCGACACCGAGCGCTGCGATCGCCTGTTCGAGGCGCTCGGGCTCATCGCCCGGGTCAATCAGGAGTGCGCTCTTGGCATCGCTGCCGGAGCGCACGATGTATGAGTTCTCCTGGACGGGACCGACTGTGAAGGAGCGCACGTCCAGCGCGCTCATCGCGACGCGGCCCCCCCGCCCCCTGCCTGTGCTTTCTTGCGCTGGCGACGGTCGAAGATCCACTTGTCGCTGTAGTAGCTGACGACTGTGTAGAGCACCAACACGATCGGGAACACGCCGATGGCCTGGTTTGACTGGTGCAGGAGCAGGATCACGACGAGCAGCAGGAAGATCGTGGCGAACATCGCCTTGGTGAACGCGCCACGCCACGTCGGCGGACGGTCGCGCTTGTCGAGAAGTTTTTCCTTCTCGCGCGCGAGATCGCGTGGATCGCCGCTCTTCTCCGCCGCCGTCGGCTTGCGGCCCGTACGCCCGCGCGACTCGACGACGCCGGCGGCGTTTCCGCGGTGCTTGGTCTTACGCTTGGTCTGCGCCACGGCTAGCAGCCTAGTGCGTTCTCGATCAAGTGGCGAGCCGGATCGAACCCGGGAATCGGCACATCCGGCGGAAAACCGTCCATGGCGGCCGACGGCGCCAGCCCCACGAGCTCGGCGCTGGCGACCTCGGCGTGAGCGCGGACAGCATCGACGACCATCGCCAGCGACACCTCAAACGGACGCTCGACGTTCATGGAGACCTGAGCGACACCACCATTCAGCTCGACGCCGATCGCGCGCACCCCGGGCAGCCCGCCGCCGTCGTGCTCGCGGACGAGAGCAGCGATCTCGTGTGCCTGCTGCATGTTCGCGCCGGCGGCCAGCTGAAGGTTGAAGGCCACGAGCGGCGGGCGTGCCGCGACAAGCGTGGCGCCTGCGCTCGGGTGCATTCGCGCTGGCCCGAAGTCCGGGTGGATCCTCTCCCCCGGGTCGGCCATTCGCGCGGCGAGGCCGGCCACGCCGCCTCGGCGCAGTTGCGCGCGTGTCCGGGTCGAGCCGTCATCCCCCGCGGTCAACTCGCCGTAGAGGAAGACCGGTACCTCCAGCTCATCGGCGATCCGATCGGCGACGACGAGCGCCTCCGCGCACGCCGCGCCGCGTGCCTCTGGGCTCAGGTAGACGATCGGCACCACGTCGACCGCCCCGACGTGGGGATGCTGGCGCTGCTGTTCGGCCTCGCCCGGCAGACCGGCCGCCGCAGCCATCACATCGACCCGCGAGACCGCCTCGTCGGCCATCCGGAGCAGCGCATCTGCCAGCGCGCAAGCTGCCCCAGCGAGGGTGAACACCGAGCGATGGTGGTCGGCGTCGGAGTGGACGTCCAGCAGGGTTGCGCCGTCCGAATCGACGCTCGTGCCCTCGATCGCGGCGGCGAACGCGGCGATGGCCGTCTGGTCACGACCCTCAGAGACGTTTGGCACGGCAAGCAGAGTCGGCGGCGCCATCGTGCAACGAGGCTAGCGACGCGCGAATCGGAACGGCCCGGTGGCTACA
>DATBZG010000181.1:0-6248 GCA_036513335.1 Solirubrobacteraceae bacterium
CTGAACGCACGCGGCGAGGATCCGCGCGGGCTCCGCGAGGCGGCCTACCCCCTCCTCCCCGAGCGACGCGAGCCGCCCGACGTCGGGCTCGACGACGATCACACCGCGCTCGCGCAGCGTGCGCAGGTTCGCCTGCGTCGCCGGATGCTCATACATGCGGTTGTTCATCGCCGGCGCGATCACGAGCGGACAGCTCGCGGCAAGCGCGCAGCTGCTGAGCAGGTTGTCGGCGAGGCCGGCAGCGAGCTTGGCGATCGTGTTGGCGGACGCGGGCGCGATCACGTACACGTGCGCGTTGGCCACGAGCTCGAGATGGCTGAGCGGATCGTGATCCGGCTGTGCCTGGTCGGGGAACGCCCCCCGCGCAGGGTCGCGCTCGAACTCGCTGGTGAGCACGGGCGCACCGGTGAGCGCAACGAACGAAGCCTTCCCCACGAAGCGCTCGCTGGCCGGGGTCTGCACAACACGAACCGCATGGCCCGCGCCGGTCGCAAGACGCACCAGCTCAAGCGCCTTGTAAGCGGCAATGCCACCGCTAACCCCAAGCAATATCCGCGACATGATTAGAGGTTGTAGAGCGAGTCGGCGCTACAGGCAACCCATGGCGCGCCACTTGCGATCGACCCGGCGCCCTTCGCGCCCGGTCGACGCGTTCCGCCTACAGGGAGTCGTGGGCCAAGCGATTCAAGGACGCAGAGAGCGTGGCGTGCTTCGCACGCGAGCGACCGAGAACGCCGAAGCGCGCAGCGCCCACGGCTACCTGTAGTGGTACTTCATCTTTCCTGCGGCTACCTCCTCGAGGGCGATCGTGAGGTAGTTTTTCGAGACGGTTTCGACCATCGGGGGCGGAAACTCGTCGAAGGTCCCCTCGCCGAGGTTGTGGTAGTAGCTGTTGATCTGGCGGGCGCGCTTGGCGGCCACAATCACGCCGGCGTAGTTGGAGTCGACCTGCTCGAGCAGGCGGTCGATGCGGGGAGAGATCACAGGTGTCTTGCCTTTCCTTGTTGAGCTTGCAGTGTAGTGGCCCGCGGCGACTCTCCCTCGCGACGAGGCGGTTAGGTCGGCGGGTCGGTGCAGCTTCTCGCGCCCGAGGGCCGCTCATGCTTCTCCGGGAAGCTTGGCGATGAGCCAGCCGGCTGCCGTCTTGCTCAGCGTGACGGACCCTGTGTGCAGGCTCCCGACTTTGACGGTCACCGTCGCGTTGATGCCCGTGATCGACGTCGAGATGACCCTCGTATGTTCGGCTTGAAGTACGCGGCCGAAAAAGTTGACGGCTTCTAGACATGTGTGAACGGTGCTGGGTCGTCGGAGTTCCTGCTCGTCGGATTCCACCACCTCGACCATTTTCTCTCGGGCGCTCGGGGTCAGGAGCGGACATAGCTCGGTGCCGCTCCCACGCGCATAAGCAGCGAAGTACCGGAGGACGACGGCGTCGACCCCCGCACTTTCCGACCCGCCATTCCCACCGCCCCCGCACCCGCACACGAGCATGGAGAGCAGCGCGACCGTCGTTAGTCGCCTCATATCGGCATTGGATCGACCCTGCCGAGGAGGAGCATTAGGTCCGGCCGCGTCTAGTCGAGCTCGCCGGCGACCACGGAGGTGAGCCGCTCCAGCGCCTCGTCGAGCCTGTCGTTGACGACGACGTGCGCGAACTCGGGCTGCGCGGTGAGCTCTTCCTCGGCTACGCGCAGGCGCCGCTCGACCTCCTCGCTGTCGTCGGTGCCGCGTCCGATCAGACGGGTGCGCAGCGCGGCGAGCGAGGGGGGCGCGATGAAGACCTGCACGGCCTCGGGCATCGCGGCGCGCACCTGGCGGGCGCCCTGCACCTCGATCTCGAGCACGACAGGCACGCCTTCGCGCACGCGGTCCTCGAGCTCGGAGCGCAGCGTGCCGTAGCTGCGACCGGCGTAGTCGGCGTGCTCGACGAAGTCCTGCTCACCGACCTTGCGGTCGAACTCCTCGCGGCTGAGGAAGTGGTAGTCGATGCCGTCTCGCTCGCCGGGTCGCGGCGCGCGGGTGGTGGCGGAGACGGACAGCTCGAGCTTGGGCAGCCGCTCCATCAGCCCTCTGATGAGCGTCCCCTTACCGACCCCCGAGGGCCCCGTTATGACGAACACGCGCGCCACCGCCGGGACCCTAGTGGCGAGCGAGGACGCCGACCGATCGAAGATCGTCCAGCACTGCTGAGCGGCCGACGCTCAGTGGTGCAACAACGAAATTAGCTCGCTGCGCTGGCGCTCTGAGAGGCCCCCGATCGTCTTGCTGGGGGCGATGCGGCAGTGGGCGAGGATCTTGTTGACCTTCACGCGACCGTACTTGGGCACGGCGAGGAGCATGTCGAAGACCTTGGCCGTCTCGACGAACTCGGGCGGGTCGAGCAGCAGCGAGTGGATCGAGCGCCGGCCGGCCTTTAGGTCGCGCTTGAGCTGCGCACGCTGGATGCGAATCTGGTTGGCCCGCGCGAGCGCATCCATCCTCTGATTGAGGGAGCGCTCAGGGGCGGTGGAGGTGTTTGCGGACGTCGTTCCGGTCGCCGGCGCCATGGGCGGCGAGTCTACACGTCAGCGATCGGCGTGCAACTGAAAAGCGCTGAATTCACCTGTACCTCAGCCTGAGGTATAGACACATCGAGGCTGGTGGATGGTATCCAGGCGAGTTTGCAGGGGTTTTATCTATCTCACGCTCTCCAATCAATGCGATGGCGCAACGTGCACTGGAGCCTGGTGCCGGCGCCTGCGAGGCGAGGCCGGGCGGAGGCGGAAACCGCTGCATCTCTCACAAACCCTGCGCAATCCTGATGCCCGCTGCGGGGTCTCGAAAGCTCTCTGTTCCGACCGCGACGAGGGTTGCGCCGACATCGATGAGCTCGCGTGCGTGCGCGGCGCTCTGCACGCCGCCCATACCGATCACGGGGAGCGCCACCTGGGCGGCCACGGCGGCGACCTGGGCGAGCGCGACGGCGCGAATCGCAGGCCCGGACTGCCCGCCCGTCCCTCCTCCGAGCCACCTCGAGCCTCGTGCCCCTGCGGGAGCGAGCGCTGTGGCGCGCAGCGTGTTGATCAGCGACACCGCATCGGCGCCGCCGTGCTCGGCACCTCGTGCGCAGGCGGGCACATCGGCGGTGTTGGGCGTGAGCTTCACGATGAGCGGCTTGGCGGTGCGCCCGCGCACGGCGCTCACTACCTGCTCGAGCTGGCCGGGGTCGGCGCCGATATCCAGGCCCGTCTTGACGTTGGGGCAGGACACGTTGAGCTCGATCGCCGCGATCTCCGCGCGTGCGTCGCACGCCTCCACGAGCCGCGCGAGCTCGTCGGCGGTGGCGCCCATGACGTTCGTGATCAGCGGCACCGAGCACGCCTCGCCGACAGGCGTGCAAGCCGCAGCGGTCAGCTGGGCGAGCTGCGGCAGGTCCTCGCGCAGGTAGCCATCGAGGCCCTTGTTGGGCAGCCCGATCGAGTTGATCAGCCCGGCCGGGGTCTCCCACAACCGCGGCGGTGGGTTGCCCGCGCGCGGCTCGAGCGTGATCGTCTTGGAGACGTAGGCGGAGAAGGGGAACTGCTCGAGAAGCTCCTCGCCGAACACGCGCCGTGCGGCGATCGCGTCGAAGGTGCCCGACCCGTTGACGATCGGGTGCGCGAGTGTGAGCCCGCAGAACTCGACGCTCACGCAGGCGCCCCGGCGTGGTGGTCCACACGCTCGAGCTCGGCAGCGTCGATCACGGGCCCGTCCACGCAGACGCGCAGGTAGCCGCCGCCTCGTCGCGGAACCACACAGCCGAAGCAGGCGCCGTAGCCGCAGGCCATGCCCGCCTCGAGCGCGAGCTGGGCGGGCGTGTCGGTCTGCGCGCACAGTGCGCGCACGCCCTCGAGCATGCCGGCGGGCCCGCAGGCGTAGACGACGGCGTGGGGATCGCGCTCGATCTCCGTGGCGAGCAGCTCGGTGACGAGGCCGTGGTGGCCGACGGAGCCGTCGTCGGTGGCGACGTGCGCGCCGTCCAGCAGCGCCGCGCCCTTGGCGCGCTCCTGGTCGCGAAAGCCCAGCAGCACGACGGCGCCATCGCGGCCGGCCGCCTGGCCGGCGATCGCGTCCTGAAGGATGGCGAGCGGCGCGATGCCGACACCGCCGCCGACGAGCAGCGCGCGGCGGTCTTCGCTCGGCAGGCCGAACCCGTTGCCGAGCGGGCCGAGCGCCCAAAGTCCATCCCCGGCGCGCAGCTCGCAGAGCCTGTTCGTGCCGGGCCCGACGTCCTCGAGCAGGAACTGCGACTCGCCGTCGGCGATCCGCGCGACGGAGAAGGCCCTTGGCAGGTATGGCCGCTCACCGTCTCCCCCACCCCAGCGCTCGAGGGCGGCGAGCATCGCGAACTGCCCGGGCGCGGGATCCCACACGTCCCGCTCCCCGCCGGCGGAGGGCTCGGCATCGACGGCCCGCAGCACGCGGTAGGCACCCAGCTCGTCCACCCCTGTGACCGTCATCAGGCGACGGCCGAAGCGGGCCTGGCTCACGCCACCCCGGCCCCGTCGGGGCTGGCCTCGCGCACGCGATCGGGTGAGCGCGTGCCGCCGTGCAGCTCCTGCAAGCAGAGGACCTCAGGCGCACCGTTGCGGTGGGCGCTTGAGATCGCGCGCGCGGCGGAGATGCCGGCGGCGAGCGTGGTCAGGCAGGGGATGCCGTGCGCGACGGCGGCGCGACGGATCTCATAGCCGTCGGTGCGCGCGCCGACACCGGTGGGGGTGTTGACGACGAGGTGAACGTCGCCGCGCTCGATCCAGTCGAGCACGTGCGGTGAGCCCTCGGCGATCTTGTTGATCGCCTGCGCGGGTACACCCATGCGTGAGATCGCCTCGGCGGTACCGCGCGTGGCGACGATCTGAAAGCCGCATTCGTGCAGGCTCTGGGCGATGGAGAAGGCGCCTGACTTGTCGGAGTCGGTGACGGTGATGAAGACGGTGCCCTCACTGGGCAGCGGCACGCCGGCGGCTGCCTGTGCCTTGGCGAACGCGGTGGGGAAGTCACGGGCGATGCCCATGACCTCGCCGGTGGAGCGCATCTCGGGACCGAGCAGCGCGTCGGAGCCCTCGAAGCGGTCGAACGGGAGCACGGCCTCCTTGACTGAGACGTGATCGCCGAAGCCGATACCCTGGCGCTCGCGCGGCAGCTCGAGGGCGGCGATCGCCTCGCCTAGCATCACGCGACAGGCGAGCTTGGCCAGCGGCAGGCCGATCGCCTTGGAGACGAACGGCACCGTTCTCGACGCGCGCGGGTTGGCCTCGATCACATACAGCTCACCGCCGGCGATGGCGTACTGCACGTTGATCAGCCCGACGACGCCGATCGCGAGCGCGATCTCGCGCGTGGCGGTGCGGATCTGCTCGAGCATCTCCTCACCGAGCGAGTGCGGCGGCAGCACGCAGGCGCTGTCGCCGGAGTGCACGCCGGCCTCCTCGACATGCTGCATGATCCCGGCGATCCAGACCTCGTGGCCGTCGCACAGCGCGTCGACGTCGACCTCCGTGGCGTCCTCGAGGAACCGGTCGAGGAAGATTGATGGAGAGCCCTCCGGGCTCTGGCGTGCAGCGTCGTTGCCAGACCCAGCGCCTGCGACCTCGCGGCGCAGGTAGTCGGCGAGGCCGTCGTGGGCGTAGACGATCTCCATGGCGCGCCCGCCAAGCACGTAGGAGGGGCGCACGATCAGCGGGAAGCCGACGAGGTCGGCGCACTTCAGCGCCTGCTGCAGCGAGCCGGCGGTGGCGTAGGGCGGCGCCTTGTAGCCGAGGCGGTCGAGCAGCGCGCCGAAGCGCGCGCGGTCCTCGGCGAGGTCGATCGCATCGACGCTCGTGCCGAGCACGGGCACGCCCGCCTCGAGGAGCCCGGCGGCGAGCTTTAGCGGTGTCTGCCCGCCGAACTGGACGATCACGCCGAGCGGCTTCTCGATCTCGACGACGGCGAGCACGTCTTTGAGCGTGAGCGGCTCGAAGTACAGGCGATCGGAGGTGTCGTAGTCGGTGGAGACGGTCTCGGGGTTGCAGTTGATCATCACGGCGTCGCGGCCTGACTCGCGCACGGTCATGGCGGCGTGCACGCAGCAGTAGTCGAACTCGATGCCCTGTCCGATCCTGTTGGGCCCCGAGCCGAGGATCACGACCGACTCGCGCTCGCCCCTGCGCACCTCGTGCGCGGCGGCGCCCTCCCAGCCCGAGTAGTAGTAGGGCGTGCGCGCAGGGAACTCGGCGGCGCAGGTGTCC
>DATBZG010000182.1:0-2956 GCA_036513335.1 Solirubrobacteraceae bacterium
CCAACCTTGTGGCATCCGGTGGCTCGTGCGATGCGCTCGATCTCAACGAATAGTGCTCGTGCGACCCCGCGCCGTCGCGCGGCCCCGGTGACAACAACGTTCTCAACGATGCCCCAGGGCGTGCCACGATGCGTGATGTTGGGAACGATCGCGAGGTCGGCTGTGCCTGTGACGCGGCCATCGAGCACCGCGACGAGCAGATGCCGATCGGGCTGGGCGAGCACCCGTTGGAGAGCAGCATTCGAGATCTCATGGTCGCCGGCCGCCGCCGAGGGCGTGCCGTCGGTCAGCTCTGCGTACAGCGCGAGCAGCGCCTCGAGATCGTCTTGGCCAGCTGCGCGAACCTCAATTTCGCTCACGCCCGCAGGATCTCACGGCCTCCCGTCGCCTCTCTTGCTGACGGTATGCGTCAGTCGATCCAGTAGCGACACTTGCCCACGTCGATGGTGCGTTGGAGATTCTCGCTGAACGCCGTTGCCCACGGCCGCTCGCGCGCCGGTCGTGGTCCTTGCGGCCTCGGCGCTCGTCGCAATCACGGCGGCGATCGTGGCGCCGCGGGAGTACGGCGCCACGCTGCGCACATCGAGTAGCTGACAGACGAGGAGCCGTGGCGAGGCAGTCGAGACGTGCTACTTGACTGCGATCACGTCGATCGGTTGGATGTCGGGCTCGGAGGCGAGCAGGTCGCTAGCGACCTGGGCCAGGGCTTTGGGTATCTCGCCGTTGATGTGGGCTTGGCGGGCGTCCTCGGTCTCGAAAGTGTCGAAGATGCCGTAGTGGGTGTCGTCGAGCTTGAACGCGTACCACGTGACGGTCCCCTCCTCGGCTACCGCCAGCGCGCGTCCGCCCTTCAGGAACGCCCCGAGCTCGTCGCCCTTGCCGGGCTTTGCCTGGAGTCGTGCGAGTAGCCCAAGTTTCACGGCCATGTCGTCTCCTTTGTGTTGGTTTCGATTTGCGGTATCAGGGTGGTGTCGCGGTTAGTCTGAGACGTTCCAGATCTGTCCAGTGCCGCCCGTGCGAAGGCGCTCGAGAAGTGCGCTCGCCGACTGCTCGGGGGTGAGTAGCGTCCCGCTCTTGCGCATTGCGATGAAGCGCTCGTGCAGATCACGGCCGATCACGGCGGGATCCTGCTCGCGTATCCAGCCCTGCATCGCGGTGTCCACGGCGCCGGGTCGGAAGACGTTGGCGGTTACACCGCTCTCGCGCAGCTCAGCCGCGAGGTTCAGCGTGTGTGCCTCAAGAGCCGCCTTGGTCGCGGTGTAGGCGTTCCCGCCAATCATCCCATCGGGGTTCGCGGCGACGCCGCTTGAGACATTGACGATCCGGCCCCACGCACGCTCAATCATGCCGGGCAGTATCGCGATGGTGAGCCGCACGGGCGCGAGCAGGTTAATCTGCGCGGCCAGCTCCCACTGTGCGGGGTCGATGGTCGCGCTGGCGCCAAGTGGCCACACGACGGCAGCATTGTTAACCAGGATCTCGATCGGGCCGAGCTCTTCGCTGACCGTCCTGACTGCCTGTTTTGCCGTGGTGGCGTCGCCGATATCGGCGGTCAGCGCGAGCGCAGTATGGCCCAGGACATTGATCTCATGGGCGACACCGTCGATCTCCTTGGTCGTGCGGGCGAGCAGCGCGACGCGCGCTCCATCTCGCGCGAGGCCCAGGGCGATCTCCCGCCCGATCCCGCGGCCGGCGCCCGTGACGAGCGCCACCCGCCCTCGCAGCTGCGCGCTCACGTGGTGATCGCGTCGAGCGCGGCGAGTATCTCGGCGGGCTCTGAGCGAGTCGTGTAGTCGGGGTGCACGTCCACCCAGCGGACGGTCAGGTCCGGGGCGAGGATCAGCACCGTCGGCATCGGGATCGCGATCGTGCCGTCGGCATTGACGGTCTCGAGGTCGAGCCCGAGCTGTAGCTGTGCAGCGCGTGCCTCCTGCGACGGCGCCGTGAGAATGCCGACGCTGCGCGCCAGGCTGTTGCCCGGGTCGGAGAGGACGGCGAAGCCAAGATCGTTCTTCTCCTGCATACTCAACGACCCGTCCGGCGTCTGCGGGCTGAGGGCAACAAGCGTGACGCCGCGACGATCGAGCTCGCCCAACAGCTCGGCCTCGTAGGCGTTCAGAGTGATGTTGCAGTACGGGCACCACACGCCACGGTAGAAGACGAGCACTGCGGGGCGGCCGTCCAGCGTCCTCTGCAGAGTTGTGGCATGCCCGTGCGCGTCGAGCAAGTCGCTGTCCGGCAACAGCTCACCGACGGCGATGACCCCCACGGGCTCAAGGGCCGCCAGCTCTGCCTGTTCGCGCGCAAACGCGCTCTTGACCTCGGCTGGGAGTGCCGCTGCGTGGCCCTCGGCGAGTCCTCTTACCTGCTCTGCGATCGTCATCTGGCTCCTTCGGGTCGCTGATCCTCTGCCCGGATGCGGCGGGCTCGTTTGGATATCAGCGTCCGTTCGCAGGCCGGTCTTACCCGCTCAATCTCAGAAGTGCGTGGCCCGGCTCGGGCACCGGTTAGAGTCCTCGCCGTGCGCTGCGCGACACCCGCGCCCGACCGCCAGACCTCGGCCGATGAGAGACTAGATCGCGAGTCGGCTGAGTGGCTGCGCGCACTCGCTGGCGCCGGAGCACCGAAGGAAGAGGCCGTGGCCCGACTGCATGAGCTGCTGCTGAAGGTCGCACGCGCGGAGGTGAATCGGCGTCGCTTCCGATTGAGGCTCGCTGGCCCCGAGCTCGATGACCTTGCACACCAGGCCGCGGCGGACTCGCTGATGGCGATCACCGGCAAGCTCGATGACTTCCGTGGAGAGAGCCGCTTCACTACCTGGGCCTACAAGTTCGTGATCCTCGAGGTGTCGACGAAGATCGGCCGGCATTTCTGGCGCCACCCCACAGTGGCCATGGGCGCCGAGGACTGGGAGCGTCTACCCGACCGCTTTGGCCTGGACCCGGCTGGGAAAGCT
>DATBZG010000183.1:0-5305 GCA_036513335.1 Solirubrobacteraceae bacterium
CAACCCACAGCAGCAAAAGCGCAACGAAGGCGACGACAGCGTGTACGCGTACCTCGCAGCGCACGCGTCCGAATTGACCCGCACCACCGACTATGCGCGAGAACTGCTCGTCGTCGACGCCGCCGGCACATCGCCTTACGAATTTGGGGGCGTCAACCTCGTGAGCGAGATCCTCGGACGCAGGCTTTCAGGCCCGGGGGAGAAAGGTGCATTCACACACGAAGCTGGGGAGACGACTCCCGCAGTAAACGACACCATTTTTGCGATCCTCGCGCTGAGCCCGATCAAGGAACCGGCGGTCGAACGTATCGTCAGTGAAGCCGCTGAATGGCTGATCGAAGTGCACGATCTTAAAGGCGGCTGGCCGTCGGCAGCCGTTTGCTCGGCTCACGAAGAAGCCAAGAATGAATGTCCGAACGAAGTTGACATGACGGGTGCGGCGATCGAGGCGCTGAACGCAGCGGGGTTCAAGCACACATCAGTTCAGGAAGAAGCATTTGCGTTTCTCCAGGCAGCGCAAAGTGCGAATGGCGGCTTCCCCGAGTACAAGGCAGTGCCGGAAGAACAGCCGAATGTGGCTTCGACCGCGTGGGCGGTGGAGGCCATGTGGTCGGCCGGCGAGACACCGGAATCACCGCTCGGCTACCTCGCCTCGATGCAGCAGGAAGACGGTCATATCCGCTACAAGGCGAACGAAGAACAAAACGGTGTATGGATGACGGCACAGGTCGCGCCTGCGCTCGCGGGGGAGTACCTGCCGATTCCGCCGGTGCCCCTGACAGAAGAACAGTCACCGCCGGCACCAAGCGCAGCTGGAGCAGGTGGAGAATCAGCCCATGCGGGCGCCGGCGTGATCACAGGCGGCGGAGGCAAAGGCGCACCGCTGTTCAGCCGCCCCCAGCCACAGAGTCAAGGTCGCACTCCCGGCGGCGTGCGCCTGCTGGGGGCCAGCCGCGAACGAGCTGCACAGCGGCAGAAGGCGAAAGCCGCGCGCACGGCCAAGGCCGAGCGCAGCGCGGCCACCGTTGCGAGAACGCCCGTGACGATCACAGCAGTGCCATCCAAGACCAGCCCCAATCGCCACGGCACAGAGTCCGGCACCGCAAAGAGCGGCTCCGGCGCAGGGCCTGACGGCGGCGAAGAGGTCCGCGGAGAGCTGATCGACGCGACCTCGGACGCCCACGAGCAGGCGCTAGAACCGGGTGCGCCCGGCCTGCGCAGCGCCGGCGCCGGCGGTAGCGAGGAGCCGTGGCTCGCGATCGCGATCGGCGGCCTGATCGCTTTGCTCGTCCTCGCCGGCTCGCAGCTCGAGCGCAGGCGCCCGCAGGTGTTCGTATGAGTGTGCTCGCCGCCACCGACGGCATCGCAGAAGCGCTCGCGCGGATCGCCTCAGCGCTGCGCACGCCCGTGCTGGTGCTCGCCTTGATCGTGCTGCTCATCTGTGCGCTTGAGGCCGGGCGCTTTGCCACCGAGCTGTGGACGCGTACCCGCGCAGGGCGGGGCGCGCTTCGCAACCTCGTGCGGCAGGTTCTCGCCGACCCGAGCCGGGCGGGCGCGCTGGCGGCGCGTGCTCCCAGCTCGTTCGCCGGTGAAGCGCTCGTGGAGATCGCGCGCGCCGTGCTGGCGGGTGAAGAGGTGGGCATCGAGTACGCGCTCGCCGACTACGAGCTCGCGGTCGAGCGGCGGTTGGACCACACGCGCATCCTCGTCCGTGCTGGACCTGCCCTCGGCCTGATGGGCACGCTGATTCCGCTCGCCCCCGGCCTCGCAGCCCTCGGCCATGGCGACGTCGCGACACTCGCCACTGATCTGCGCACTGCGTTTGCGGCAACCACGATCGGACTGCTGGTGGGAACGGTTGCCTACGCGCTGACGCTGACGCGGACGCGGATGTACACGGAAGACCTCACCGCGCTCGAGCGCGCCATGCCTGCGGTCGCGAGGGTGAGCTGATGACTCGTCACACGGGGCTGGGCCGCCGCCACAGCGGCATCAGGGACGCCGCCGGCGATCCACTCGACGGCCTCGTCAACCTGTTCGACATCGGCATCGTTCTCGCCGTCGCGTTCCTGATCGCAGGTCTCGGGCTGACACTCAACCACTCCACGCACAGCCTCCAGACGCGCACGCCGAGCAAGCAGCAGACGCAGACGGTGCCCTCGCCGGCAAGCGCACCGGTCGAGAGCGGTCACGGCAAGCCGGTCGGAACCGTCTACCGGCTCAGCAACGGACAGCTCGTCTACGTGCAAAAGCAGCGATGAGACCGACGCGGGCCTTCGCGCTGGCTGTGCTCGCTGCCGTCGCGCTGGCCGGCTGCGGGCTCGGCGCAGGGTCCGCGCCCAGCGGCGTCTCACTCGTCGTCACCAGCGGGTTCGGGGCTCACGTCATCCACCAGACGGGGCCGCTGAAGGTCAAGGGCCAGGAAACCGCCATGAGCCTGCTGCAGCGCAATTACCGTGTCCACACCGGTGACGGTGGCGGCTTCGTGGAGAGCGTCGACGGCGTCGCGGGTGGCCACGAAGCGGGGCAGCCGGTCGACTGGTTCTACTACGTCAACGGCGTCGAAGCGACGAAGGGCGCCGACGCCACCAATGTGCGCTCAGGCGATCGCATCTGGTGGGACCGCCACGACTGGAGCCAGACAGAGGGTGTGCCTGCCGTGGTCGGGTCGTTCCCCGAGCCGTTCGTTCACGGGGTCGAAGGCAAGCGGCCCGAGGTGCGCGTCGAATGCGCGTCGCTCGCCGGCCACGCATGTCGCACGGTCGTCGCGCGGCTACATGCGCTCGGTGTCCCCTCTGTTACTGGCCCAATCGCAAGCACAAGCAGCCCAAGCGTGTTGAGCGTCCTCGTCGCGCCGTGGGCGAGCATCGCCGCTCGACTCGGTGCCGAGGGCCTCGAGCACGGTCCGCGCGCCAGCGGCGTCTACGCCCGCTTCTTCGCCGGTGGCGCCCAGCTGAGCCTGCTCGATCAGGAAGGCCACACGGTGCGGACCGCGCGGGCAGACACCGGGCTGATCGCCGCCACCCGTCAGGGCGAAAGCGCTCCCGTGTGGCTCGTCACGGGAACCGATGGCCCGGGCGTCGAACGCGCCGCCACGGCGTTTGACGAGCGCACGCTCGAGGATCGTTTCGCCGTCGCGCTGACGGCCGCGGGCGCGGTCTCGCTGCCGGATGCGGGGTCGAGCGGGTGAGGAGCTCGCTGCTCTTCTACCGTCGCATAGCGAGCCCCTTGCACGCGGCGCGCGCGGGCGTCGGCGCGCTCTGGGCGGGCGCCCTGGCCCTTGCCGCGCTCCTGCTCTTCCACCCGCTGGTGCTCGTGGCGCTGCTCGCCGCTGTCCTCTGCGCCGGCTGGGGCGCCGGCGTCGGGCGCACGCTCGCGCGGTCGATGCGGCGCGGCGCGATCGTGTGGCTGCCGATCGTGCTCGTCAACGTGCTCGTCTCGCGCGAAGGCCTGACGGTGTTCGCGCGGCTCGGCAACCTCGGCCCCTTCGGCCAGGGCGAGCTCACCGTGGAGGCCGTCGTCTATGGAGCCGTGATCGCGCTGAAGGTGATGCTGCTGATCCTGATCACCACGCTCGCCAGCCTCACCGTCGACCCCGACGAGATGCTGCGGATCCTGCGTCGACTGTCGTTTCGCTCGGCGCTCACAGCGTCCTTGGCGACGCGCATGATCCCCGTGCTCGCAGCCGATGCACAGCGACTGGCCGAGGCACAGCGCACACGCCCGGAGGGCGCCCCGCGTGGAGCCCGAGGTCGGGTGGCGCTGCTGGGCGCCGTGATCGGGGGCTCCCTGGACCGCGCGATGGACGTCGCCGCCACGCTGGAGGTCCGCGGCTTCGCGACCGCGCGCCGCGCGCCGCGCTCCCCACGTCCGTGGTCGCGCCACGACGTCGCCTTCCTGCTGTCCGCCGCAGCCGTGCTCGCGCTGGCGATCCTCGGCCGCGTCAGCAGCGTCGCGAGCTTCAACGCCTATCCCGAAATCCACGCCCCCGTCAGCGTTGGCACCGTGGCCCTCTGCCTGGGCCTTCTCGCGGCGGTGCTGCTCCCGTTCACCGACCGCAGGGGCATCGAGTGATGAGCGCGCCGCTGCTGTCCTTCCAGGAGGTCACCTACCGCTACCCCGGGGTGCAGGCGCCGGCACTGAGCGACGTCAGCATCGAGATCGGGCCCGGTGAGTTCTGCCTGCTCGCGGGTCTCTCAGGCCACGGCAAGTCGACGCTGTTGCAGGCCGCTTGTGGGCTCGTGCCGCACTTCCACGGCGGGGAGTTCGCCGGGCGCGTGACGCTCGCAGGCCACGACACGCGCGAGCACGGGCCCGCGCGTCTGGGCGCGTTCGCCGGGGTCCTCTTCCAGGATCCCGAGACACAGCTGGTGATGAGCACGGTGCGCGCCGAGTTGGCACTCGTGCTCGAGAGTCGCGGTCACGGCGCCGGCGCGGTCGCACGCGGCGTCGAGGAGGTTGCGCTGGCGCTCGGCATCGACTCGTTGCTGGAGCGCTCAACGCACGACCTCTCCGGTGGGGAGAAGCAGCGCGTGGCGCTGGGCGCCGCGCTCGCCGGGCGCCCGCGGCTGGTGCTGCTGGACGAGCCCACCTCGCAGCTGGACCCCGTCGCCGGCGACGAGCTGATCGGCCTGTTGCGCCGACTCAACCAGGAGTGGGAGACCACGATCGTGCTCGCCGAGCACCGCCTCGAGCGCTGTCTGTCATCCGTCGACCGCGTGATCGCGCTCGATCACGGGCGCGTCGTCTGCGACAGTGACCCGCCCGCCTTCCTCGAGTGGGCCGCCGAGGGCTCGCCCGCGCTGCAGACGCCCGCAGCCAAGCTGTTCGCGCTCGCCGGCCTGCGTCCCGCTCCCGCCGGGGTGAGGCGAGCGCGCGCGGCGCTGCGCGCAAACGGCCTGCTCCCCGAGGAGGTTGAGCAACCGCCGGCGCCCGCCGCGAGCAAGGCCGCGATGCCGAGACTGCGCCGCGCAGGCAAGCCGGCGGCCGCGTTGGAGTTGAAGGGCGTCTGGCACGAGCTCCGTGACGGGCCGGCGATCCTGCGCGGCGTCTCACTGCGGCTCGAGGCCGGCGAGAGCATCGCGCTGATGGGGCGCAACGGCGCCGGCAAGTCGACGTTGCTGCGCCATGCGGCAGGGCTGCTCGAGCCGACGCGCGGCAGCCTGCGCAGCTCGGGGCGCGTCGCGTTGCTGCTGCAGAATCCCGGCGACTACCTGATCCATGAGCGCGTCGAGCAGGAGGCCTCGCCCGCTGCGCTGGCCGCCGTCGGCCTGCAGGAGTTCTCCGCGCGCAACCCGCGCGACCT
>DATBZG010000184.1:0-5342 GCA_036513335.1 Solirubrobacteraceae bacterium
GCGTTAGGGTTGGCCGATGCCGCAGGAGCCGGGCTCGATCACCAAGGGGCGAGCCGTCGCCGGCTACGTCGTGTCTGTGCTGCTGCCGATCGTGGGCTTCATCATCGGCGCAGTCCTCGTGAATCGACCCGAGAAACCCCTTATCAAGCAAGGGCTTTGGATGATGGCGCTGTCGGTGGTCGCAGCCTTCGTGCTGTTCGTCGTGTTAATCGTCGGCACGCATTCGCCCCTGATCGAAGGCAACGGGTAGCGAGGCTAGCGACGGGCAGAGCCTGCAACGGGCGCATTCTCCCGCGCCCATTGCGCGATCGCGCCGGAGCCCGTGACCACCTCGCCACCGTCCAGGACGAGGATCGGCACCGAGCGCTGCCCGCTGAGCCGCTCGATCTCCGCGCGGTCGTGTGCGCGGGCCGGCAGCGTCCATAGCTTCAGGGTGCCGCCCCTGACCTCCTTGCGCTCGTAGCGGTGGCCGGCGTCGTCGAGCGCCTTGGCGGCGCGACCGCATGGATGTGCGAACGGGCCGGGCAGGCCGCCGAAGGCGGTGCCGTCGGTGCATGTGTAGAGGATCATGCGTTCACACTAACGGTCGCTCACGGCACGCGCACGGAGAACGGCCCGACCACGAGTTCGACGGTTGCCGGGCCTTCTTCGATTACGCCCGCATGTGAAGCGAGTTAGGCTGGGAACATGCGTCGCTCGGTGTTTCTTGTCGTCTTGGTCGCGCTGCCGGCGTTCTGCGGTGCGGCTCGTGCCGGCACCTATCGGGCCTTCGGCGCACCCCAGGCGGTCACGATCGAGGGCTACTCGGGTAGCGCGATGGAGCCGTTCATCACGCGCGACGGCGACTACCTGCTGTTCAACACATCCAACGTCGCTCCCAACATCCCGTCGCTGCAGTTCGCCACGCGCGTCAACGCTGACACATTCGAATACCAGGGCCCGATCCTTGGCGAAGGCGTAAACGTCGCCGAAACGGTATCCGGTACGCCGACGCTGGATCAGGAAGGAGAGCTCTACTTCGTCTCCAACCGGAGCTACGCGCAGACGCTCTCCACGATCTACTCCGGCCAGTTCTCCGCCGGACTCGTTACAGGTGTGCATCTGGTGTCCGGTGTGTCGGCTGAGACCGCGGGAGTGGTCGACTTCGATGTCGAGGCCGGTGCTGACGGCGAGGCGCTGTACGTGAGCGTCGGTCACTTCGAATCCGACGGAGTCGGTCCCACGAGCGCGGGCCTGGAGCTGTTCGAGAAGGTCGGCGACAGCTTCGTCGTGGCCCCTGGCAGCGCGAAGCTTCTGCGCAAGGTCGACCGCGCGGGCCAGCTCGACTACGCGGCCTCGATCTCTGCGAACGAACTGGAACTGTTCTTCACGCGGGCGAGCCCAGCGCTCGGGCAGGGGCCGGAGATCTACCGGGCAACACGCTCGAGCGCCGGCCGCCCGTTCGGACACGTGCAACGAGTTGCCGCCATCACCGGCTTCGCCGAGGCGCCCTCGATCAGCGCCGACGGCACGACGCTCTACTACCACGAGCTCGTGGGCGATACCTACGAGATCGAGAGCGTGTCGCGCCCCTAGCGCGACGCTCCCCCCGCCGGCGCGTCAGGCGCCCGCACCTTCGGCGGCTGCCGCCGGGACCGGGCCGGCAGGCGCCGTCTGCAGCTTCGGCACGAGGATCCCCGAGAGCAGACATATCACCAGGAACCCGGTCGCCATCAGGAAGGTCTCGGTGAAGCCGGTCACTGCCGGGTGGCCGTGCGCGAAGTGGGCGGCTATGAAGGTCGCCGACAGCTGGCCGCCCAGAGCTCCGCCGAGCGTTCGCATGACGGTGTTCATCCCGCTTGCGACGCCCGTCTGGTGACTCGGCACGGCCTGGATGATCAGGTTTCCGAGTGCCGCGAAGGCGAGGCCGATCCCGACCCCCAAAAGCGCCGCGGCGACCAGGAAGTCGATCGGGTGACCGTGTTCGAAGGCGAGCAGCGCAAACGCGAGCGTCGTGAACACGGTTCCCACGAGCAGCGCCGCGCGCGAGCCGAAACGGGCGGATATGCGGCCGGCGAAGAGACCGAGGAGCGTCATGCCGATCGTCGTCGGCAGCAGGTACAGGCCGGAGACGATTACCGACGCGCCGAAGCCGAAGCCGGTGCTCTTGGGGAGCTGTGCGAACTGAGGGAAGACGATGAACGACGCGTACATGCCCGCGCCCAGCAGGAAGGCGGCGAGGTTGGTCGTCCAGACACCGCGGATGCGCATCATCGCCATGTCGACAAGCGGGTTCTTGCTGCGGGTCTCGACGAAGATCCAGCCTGCGATGACGATCAGACCGGCGAGGATCAGGCCGAGGGTCTTCGACGAGCCCCAACCCCACGTGGTCGTCTCCGAGACGGCGAGCAGCACCACGGAGATGCCGATCGTCATCAGCGCGGCGGCGACCCAGTTGACTTTGCCCGGCACGCGTACGGGCGACTCCGGGATAAAGCGCCACGTCGCGAAGGCGGCGATCGCCGAGGCGAGCAGCGGTAGCCAGAACAGCCAGTGGTAGTTGAGGTGCTCCACGATCACGCCGGAGAGCACGATCCCGATTCCCCCGCCCACGCCCAGGATCGCCGAGAGCAGGCCGATGCTGCCGGGCACCTTCTCGCGCGGGAACTCGTCGCGCACGATGCCGAACGCGAGCGGGAAGATGCCGCCGGCGGCGCCCTGGATGAAGCGCGCTCCGATCTGCAGCGCGAGGCTGCTCGACAACGCCGAGACAAGGGTGCCCCCGGTGAGGATCAGGAGCGTGATCAGCAGCAGACGCTCCTTGCCGTACATGTCTCCGAGGCGCCCGAGGATGGCGGTGCCGACCGACGCCGAGAGCAGGTACGCGGTCAGCAGCCACGTGACGCCGGTCTCGTTCGTGTGCAGAGCGTGCTCCAACGTGGGCAGCGCCGGAATCACAGCCGAGCTGAGCATCGCGTACGCGATGCCTCCGAGCGAGAGCACCGCCAGGATCAGCGTTGGGTGTGTGCGTTTTGTTGTCTCGGAGCTCATGCGTTCGCGGTCTTTCGAGGTTGGTGAGCCGCCGGCCGATACCGCCGCCCAACCGGAGGAAGCCTCCGTTGTTCGGGCCAGTCTAACACGATACGGAGGCATCCTCCGCATAGGGCAGGAGCTCCAGCGCGCGCACGAGCTTCTGTATCTCCGCTGCCAGCGCACGCGGCTCGCCGTCGCCCGCGAGCGCGAGCTGCTCGCCGAGGATCGCGTCCCACGCCTCCGAGAGGACGGCGAGCGTATCTCGCCCTTCGGCTGAGAGTGCCAGCAAGGAGGCGCGCCCGTCCGCCGGATCGACCGAGCGCTCGAGGAGGCCCAGATGCTCCAGTCGTGCCGCATGGCGGCTGACGGTCGAGCTCTTGAGCGCCAGCGCCGTCGCCAGCTCGGTGGTGCGGATCGGCTCAAGTGCCGCGATCGTCATCAGCACCGGGTGCAGGCCGCGTTCCAGTGACACGCCCGAGCGTTCGAGGAGTGCGCCGCTGCTGTGCACGCGGTCGATCCCGCGAACCAGCGCCAGCAGCGCTGAGAGCAGCTCGGATTGGTAGCGGTTCCTCACGACTCCCATACTCGCAACAGAAGCGGCGAAGCCAGACGTGCGCGTTGGCGTCCCGGCGTCGCACGTCGCGCGCCATAGGGGCTTGACCCCGCCCGCGCCGGAGGGTAAATTAGTTGCATGCTGCACGTAACTATCCCAGAGCGAAAAGGAGCAGCGCGTGTCAACGCTGACTGATGTTGCGATCGTGCTGGATCCTCGCGCCGAGGACACCGGCGAGATGCGAGACAACGGCGGGAGCGTAGGTCTTCTACGAGGCAAGACGATCGGGCTCAAGACCGACGAGTTCTGGTTCGCCTGGGACTGGGTGGCAGAGGAGTGGGCGGCGGCACTGCAGGCCGACGGCGCCGAGTGCGTCACGTGGCGCGAGCCGATGCCGCAGGGCGTGAGGACGCCACTGTCGATCGCCGCATTCGACGAGTTCGTCGGCGCGGTGGACGCCGTCGTCACCGGCTTGGCCAACTGCGGGTCGTGCACCTTCGTCGCGATCAGGGCCGGCATGGCTGCGCTCGAGCGCGGCTATCCGACAGTTTTCGTGGCCACCGAGCACTTCGAGCGCCTCTCACGCGTGCTTACCGAGGAGGCGGGCTGGTCGGATATCCGGATGGCGATCCTGCCCTATCCGCTCGAGGGTCTGCCCGAGGCCGAGATACGCCAGATCGCCCGCGATGCCTACCCCTCGCTGCTGGCCAGCATGGGCGCGATCCGATGAGCGCGCTCGCGAGCAGGCGCATGGAGGTCGACCTGGACGTCGGGCGGATGAGCGCGGATGCGCTGGCGCAGGGATGGGGGGACGGTCTGCCGCTGATCGCGCCCACCGAGGATCTCGTTGCCGAGTTCGTCGAGGCCAGCGGCAGGGATGCCGCGGAGAGCCTTGGTCGGATACCTCCGTCGGGTGCTGAGTGCATCGTGGAGAAGGTCGCGATCAACGCCGTGATGGCGGGCGCGCCGGCGGAGTCCATGCCCCTGATATGCAGCTCGCTGGACGCGATGATCGACTCGCCGCTGTGGCTCGAGGGCATCAATGCGACGACTGCGGCTGTGGTGCCCGCCGTGATCGTCAACGGCCCGATCCGTGACCGGCTGCAGATTCCCTATGAATACTCGGCGTTCGGCGGGGCCGCGTCGACGGCGCCCGCGATCGGCAGGGCCATGCGGCTGGTCATGCGCAACGTGGCAGGGCAGGTGTCGGGACGCAGCAGCGAGTCTGTGTTTGGTCAGCCCGGGCGTGTGATCGGGATCGTTGCCGGCGAGTGGGAGGAGCGCTCTCCCTGGGCTCCGCTGGCCGAGCGCCGCGGCGTGAGCGGCGATGCCGTGACCGTGTTCGGCACGGTCGGCACCTGCAACATCGTCGACTCCGAGGGCGCCACCGGACTGGAGCTGCTGGAAGTGATCGGTAAGTCGCTCGCCTACATGGGCAACAACGGCTTCGTCGGTGGCACCGTGTTCGCCGATCAGATGGTTGCGATCAACCCGGTCTGGGCACGCGACATCATCGCCCGGGACATCCCTCGCTTCGAGGACGTGAGTGAGATCCTCTGGAAGGCCGCACGGCGTCCGCTGGAGGACTTTCCCGAGCCGTGCCGCCCGGGGCTCGAACGACGCGGGCGCATCGACGAGCACGGCAACGCCTACCTGGTGGAGAAGCCGGAGGAAATCCACATCTTCGTGTGCGGTGGTCTGGGCAGTCTCCACGCGACGATGTTCCCGGGCTTCAGCAACTCCCAGGCGGTCACGGCACCGATCGAGGCCGCATGAG
>DATBZG010000185.1:0-9431 GCA_036513335.1 Solirubrobacteraceae bacterium
CGGCGGCGAGCTTGCTCGCCATGCGCTCGGACTCGCGGTCGATGCCGAGCAGCTTCGTATCCTTGCCGTGGATGCGCAGGACGTAGTCCTCGCCCCCGAGCATGACGCGGAAGTTGTGGTTGGTGATACCTCCTGAAAGCGGCACGGGCTCGCCGCTCAGCGGACCGACGAAGGCCTGCAGACGCGCCAGGATCTCCTCCAGCCGCTCCACCCCTGCAACGTAGCTCTCCTCCATAAGGCATGCAACCTATACCTTCACGTCCATGAGCCCGAGCGATGCCGTCGGCGATGGCTCGACGGCTGGGCGCAACGCCGCTGAGCTGATTGCGCACGTGGATTTGCAGGCAGCGCTGAGCGCGATCGGCGGCTCGACGGTGCGAACGCCGACGTTGGCGTGCGAGGAGTTGACGCGCATCGCCGGCACGCGGGTGCTGCTGAAGGCGGAGTGCCTGCAGGGGACAGGTTCGTTCAAGCTGCGCGGCGCGCTCAGCAAGATCGCGGCCCTTGGCGGGGACGCCGCTCCGGGGTTGATCACGGCGAGCGCCGGCAACCACGGCCGCGCGCTCGCGCACGCGGCGCGCCTGACGGGGGTTGGCTGTGAGGTGTTCATGCCGCGCGACGCCCCGGTGTCGAAGGTCGCTGCGGTCGAGGCGCTGGGTGCGAGTGTTGAGTTGGATGGCGCGTCGGTGGACGAGGCGCTTGGTCTGGCTCGCGAGCGCGCCCTGCAGACGGGCGCAGCGTTCGTGCATCCGTTCGACGACCTGGATGTGATCGCCGGGCAGGCGACGTTGGGCGTGGAGCTGCTCGAGGACGTTGCGGACCTCGCCCGGGTGGTCGTGCCGGTCGGTGGCGGTGGACTGGCGAGCGGGATCGGGATCGCGCTACGCCGCGCGGGTGTGGACGTGCAGCTGATCGGTGTGCAGGCACGGGCGTGCGCTCCCTACGCGCAGGCCCTCCGTGGCGCCACGAGTGCGGACGGATTGGCGCCTTCGGCGGGAGCGACGATCGCGGACGGGATCGCGGTCAAGTACCCGGGGGCGCTGACGCTGCCGCTGCTGGGCGAGCTGCTGGACGAGGTGGAGACGGTCAGCGAGGAGGAGATCGCGGGCGCGATGGTGTTCCTCGCCGAACAGGCAAAGCTCGTCGCCGAGGGCGCCGGCGCTGTGGCGGTGGCGACGCTGCTCGGCGCGCGCCTGCCGCCGGTCTCGGGCACGACGGTGGCGATCGTCTCTGGCGGCAACGTCGACAGCGGCCTGCTGGCAGGTCTGCTGCTGCGTCAGGAAACAGAGGCGGGGCGGCGTGTGCGGATCTTCACGCTCGTGCCCGACCGCCCGGGTGGGCTGGCGGAGCTGTTGGACCTGGTGGCGCGAACCCGGGCGAACCTGCTGAGCGTCGAGCACCAGCGCGAAGCGGTGCCGCTGCACGTGCGCGAGACGGGGGTGCAACTGACGCTCGAGACGCGCGGGCGCAGGCACACCGACGAGGTGCTGGCAGCGCTGGCGGACGCCGGCTACGAGGTACGAACGGCTTAGAGGCGCGGCCTCTGCGGCGTGGCGGGAGCGCCTCAGGCGGACGGTGTTCGCACCGCGCCCGGGCGTGCGCGCTGGCCTGAGAGTCCCTCGAGCTCATCGGCGCCCGCGGGGCGCCCGAGCAGGAACCCCTGGGCCAGCTGGCAGCCCATCTCTTCGAGCATCCGTAGCTGCTCGTGCTCCTCGATGCCCTCCGCCACCACCGTCAGCGACAGCGAGCGCCCCACGCCGAGGATCGCCTCGAGCAGCCCGCGACCGTGGCCGCCGTCGCTGAGTGCCGATACGAAGCTGCGGTCGATCTTGAGGATGTCGACGGGCATGCGTTGCAGTTGCGAAAGCGATGCGTAGCCCGTGCCGAAGTCGTCGATCGCGACGCGCACTCCCAGCGCCCTGATCTCGAGCAGGTGCTCGCATGCTGCGCGCACGTCGCGCATGAGCGCCGTCTCTGTGATCTCGAGCGTCAGCGACGACGGGTCGATGCGCGACTCCTGCAGCGCCCGGCGGACGTCCTCGGCGAAGCCGTTGCGTCCCAGCTGGTAGGCGGACACGTTCACGGAGATGCCGATTGCCAGCCCGTCCGCGGCCCAGTCCGCTGCCTGCCTGCAGGCTTCGCTCAGCACCCAGCGCCCGATCGCGGCGATCAGGCCAGTCTCCTCGGCGAGCGGAATAAAGCTGTCCGGTGCCACCAGGCCACGCGTGGGGTGCTGCCAGCGGATCAATGCCTCCACGCCAACCACCTCACGGGAGGGCAGCTCGAAGATCGGCTGGTATGCGAGCAGGAACTGCTCCTCGCGCAGGGCGGCGTCGAGGTCGGCGGCGAGCTCCAGGCGCCCTTCCACGCCCCCGTACATGCTCGTGTCGAACAGCGCGTAGCGGTCGCGCCCGGCTGCCTTGGCGGCATAGAGGGCCAGGTCGGCGTCCCGCAAAAGGTCGTCGGGGGACTCGTAGCGCCCGCACGCCACGCCGATGCTGGCGGTCACGGAGAAGATCTTGCCGCCGGACCCGAGCTCCACGGGAGCGCGCAGCGCATCGGTGAGGCGATCGGCGAGCACGTCCAGCGCCGCTTCGCTCGGCGTCGTCTCCACCAGCACCACGAACTCATCGCCTCCCAGCCGACCGACCGTGTCCTCGCTGCGCACCGCCTCCTGCAGGCGCTCGCCGACAACCTTCAGCAGCTGGTCCCCGGCGGCGTGCCCGAGGCTGTCGTTGACATGCTTGAAGCCGTCGACATCGACGAACAGCGCGCCCGCCATCGAGTCCGGCTGGCGCGAGACACGCGCGATCATCTGCGCGGCGCGGTCGAGTACCAGCGCTCGGTTGGGCAGCCCCGTGAGCGTGTCGTGCAGTGCCTGGTGGGAGAGCTCGCGGGTCTTCTCGCGCACCAGCGAGAGCGCCCGCGTGCGCCCGGTCGCCAGCACGAGCACGAGCACTCCCAGCAGGAGACTGAGCAGCGTGCCGCCGGCCAGCAGGCCCAGCGCTTCCCGATCGGCGAACACGCCGCTCGCGGGAACCGCGGCGAAGCTCCGCACCGTCCAACCGTTGTGCAGCCTGATCGTGGCCGTCTGCGCGTGCGAGGGGATGTGTCCGCTGGCGAACTGCACGTGGGTCTTGCCCGATTCGTAGCGGAACCGGACCGCCACGCCCGCGTGGCCCTGCAGCGCGCGCTGGAGCACTACGCCTGGGACCAGCAGCTCGCCCAGCCAGCCCAGGAACGCGTGCCGCCGCGCGGCGGCGGTCTTCGGCGTCACCCCACTCCGGTAGACGGGCGTCTCGACACCGAGCGCGGTCTGCCCCATATGCGTGAACGGCGCGTACGTCGCCAGGCCCGTTTCGCGCGCACCCATCAGCGTTGGCGCCAGCGCACAGTAGTCGAGCCCAACGGGCAGGTAGCTGGCGGCGTTGCGCGCCATGCCCGCCACCGCAAGGCAGTAGTACGGTCGCGTCCCTGACGGGAAGACCCCGGCCTGGTCGCGCACGGGCGCTGAGTTGGGGCCGAACGGCCGCACCGGGTGTGCCGCCATCTGCGCTTCGAACGCGCCCAGCTGCGTGCCGGGCACGAGCGCGACGAGCCCGAGGTTCTCGAGCTCGGGGTAACGCTCCATCGCGTGCACGGCTTCGGCCCAGCGGTCGAAGTCGGCGGCGGATGCGTGCGGGCTACCGCTCACGAACGCGCTCGCGCTGACGACCAGGTCTTCCTCGTGCTGGATCGCCAGTTGCAGGGTCGAGGCGATCTCCGAAGAGCTCAGGTGAAACGCGAGCCGCTGGCGGTCGGTCGCGCCCTGCGAGACGGCGCGGGCGCCCAGCACTGACGCGACAATGCCGCCCAGCACCACCAGCCCCGTAACTAGCAGCCACACGCCTTTGCGTCCGCGCGCGATCCGTCGATTGCTCATAGGTCCAATCTCGGCCTGGCACGCCAACCGCATTAGCCGCGCATCCACCATTCGGCGATCTCGTCCAGGGGGCTAAGGCAAGACGCCGGCCCTGCCGATGAGTGGGGCGTGACCATGTTTGCGCGTCTCCTCTCCACTCCTGCCCAGCTCCGCGCCGCATTGACTCGCAAGTGGATGCTTGCGGCGGCCTTCGCGGCCGTGGTTGTGGGTGCGTTGTCGCTTGCCGCGCCCGCAGGCGCGGTCGTAACTACGGTCGAAGGCACGACCGTAGGGGTCGCGCCGCGGATCAGCGACGCGTACGGAGAAGGAGGCGCTCCCAAGACGTTCGCCAATCCCAGCGGAAATCCCGTTCTGCACGGGACCAACGTGTACACGGTGTACTGGGATCCCACCGATCACTACTGGAGCGAATGGCAGAGCGCGATCGACGAATATTTCCAGAACGCCGGTACCGCGAGCGGCGACTTGCAGAGCGTCTTCGCCGTGGACACACAGTACACGGACAAGTCCAACCTGCCCGCCAGCTACGCCCAGGCCTACAAGGGCTCATATGTCGACTACCACGCCTACCCGGCGTCCGGCTGCACCGACCCAAAGCCGTTCACTTCCGAAGACGAGATCTCCCGCGAACTCGGCGGCACGCCGGAACCGCTTTGTCTCACGGACACGCAGGTGGCCGCCGAACTGGAAGCCTTCATCACCGCGCGCGCGCTCCCCCGGGGAATGAATGACGTCTACTACCTGCTCACGCCTCCCGGACTGACTGTGTGTCTGGGCGCGGGCGGCGCCGGCGGCTACTGCTCCGACTACACGGGTGCCATAGAAGGCACAAGCTACGAACACAGCTTCTGCAGCTATCACTCAGACATCAACCCGGGCGGTCTCGCGAGCGGGAGCGCGAGCACGATCGTCTACGCGGTGATTCCGTGGACGGCGGGTGGCTATGGCGACAACAAGCTGAAGGCGGAAGGCGACCGGCGACCGGGCTGGGAATGTCAGGACGGTGGCATCTGGGCCTCCCCCAAGGGCTACAAACTCGAGGAACTGAAAGAAAAAAACGCGACCGAAAAAGAAGCGTACGAAAAAATGGACGCGGAAGAAAAAGCGGCTGCGAAAGAAGCCGAAAAGCTCGAAGGTCCTCACGAGGAGGAGCCCAACCAGCAGAAGTGCCCGAGCACTGCCGGAACCTGCGACTACGGACTGTCTGATCTGATCATCAACCAGATCAGCCTCGAGCAGCAGGACATGGTTACCAACCCGCTCCTAAACGCCTGGCAGGACGCCAACCACTACGAGAACACCGACGAGTGCCGCTTCCTCTTCGGTCCGACACTCGGCGGCTCCGTGACTGCGACAACTGAAGGCGCCTTGGCCGGGACCCTGTATGACCAAACTTTGACCGGATACAACTACTACCTCAACGACGCATTCGACCTCGCGGCGGAGCGGCTCCCGTACCCGGGCGTGGCTTGCATCCACAACGTCAACCTGGTACCGAAATTCACCGCACCGAACTCAGTGAAGTCGGGAGAAATCGTTGGGTTCGACGGCATGGAGTCGGACATCGCGCTCGACGCCGGCTTCAGCTACTCCACGACAGGCGCTCCCCAGGCGAACTACGCGACCTATACGTGGAACTTTGGTGACGGTACCAGCGAAATCACCGGTTACGCTCCGGGCTCCCCAACGTGTGAAACGCCGTGGCTGAGCCCATGCGCGGCGACGGTCTTCCACTCATACGTGTATGGCGGGACCTATGAAGTGACGCTGACCGTCAAAGACGTCGGAGGCAACACGGAAAGCGTGTCCCACGTAGTCACAGTTGTGGGCCCGGCGCCCCCGAGCGGGTCAGGTGCCGGCGGCGCGGGCTCCTCGTCGGGCACGTCGAGTGGCACGACCGGGACAACCACGGGGTCGGGCGCTCCCGGGTCGGTAACCCTATTTGCCACCCCCGTGGCGGCCGCGGCAATCGTCCCGCAGAAGCTGAAGCGCGCCCTGCACAAGGGGCTGGTCGTCACATACTCCGTCAACGAGCAGGTGGCCGGACGCTTCGAGGTGCTGCTCAGCAGCGCGCTCGCGCACAGGCTTCACATCTCAGGGACGCCCGCAACGGGTCTTCCTGCCGGCTCCCCTGCGGAGATGGTGATCGCGAAAGCGATCCTGGTGACGACCAAGGGCGGTCGCAGTGCGGTGCACATCAAGTTCTCCAAGAGCACGGCTGCGCGTTTGGCTCATGTTAAAAAGGTTCCGCTGATGCTGCGCTTGATCGTCCGCAACGCATCCTCCACTGACCCCGCCACGACCACGGTCGTGAGCGCGATCACGCTCGTCGGCTGAGGCGCAGCCCCGCCCGTGCGGCGGAAGCTCTGGCGCCGCCCTACAACCCCGGCCAGTGCCGGACGACGTAGCCTTCGTTGTCGGTGCCACCGACCTGCCAGCGCGACGCGTACACGCCGCTGCGCCCGGCAGTGTCGTAGAGGATTCCGTCGACGTACATGTAAGTGTGCCCGGCGTTGGCATATACGGTGATGTACTTGCCGGGGCCGGGCGCCCCCCAGCTCTCGAGCGTTCCTGAGGTCTCGGGCGCGCTGAGCAGCCCGCCGGCGGCGAGCGCGTAGCTGACCGATCCGGAGCAGTCATACGCGTTGTCGATGAACGACGCGTGGCCGCCTCCGTACACATAGGGGAAGTCGGCGATCTCGTTGGCGCCGGCGACCACCTTCTGCACGACTTCAGGCACGTTCGTGGGGATCGGGATCGTGCCGTTGCCCCCGATCGACTCGCCGCCTGCAACGGGTGTGAGCGTGCGGCTCTGCGTCTTCTTGGCGCTGCGTTCCACCGCCTGCATCTGCTGCAGCTCTTTGCGCACTTCCGCGTTCGAGGGGGCGCCGGCGGCAACGATCGCTTCACCGGCCTTCACAGGCGCGGTGGCGGCGGAGTGGTGAACTGACGCGGGTGCCGGGTAGCTGTCGGCTTCCAGCGGATCGGCGACCTCCTTGGCGACGCCGGCGGCACGTTTCTTGGCCGTGGAACGAGCTACCGCGGTGGCGATGGCTCCGTTGCCGGCGCCCGTCCCCGTCTTGCCGGCGGCCGCGCTCTTTGCGGGCGGGTCGCTCTTTGCCGGTGGGTCTGACCGCGAGCCTGAGCCGCCGCAACCCGCAAGCGTCAGCGCTGCGAGCGCGCACGCGCCGGCCAATGTCTGCCTGCGAAGGACACGCACGGTGTCAAGGCTAGCGACCCGGTCCGCCAGGCAGTGTCGCTACGCTGATGCGATGCCCGAGGAAGCCAGCGCGGTCGAGCTGCGCCCGCACGCGCGCGTACTCGACGGGATGCGCCGGCCGGCCAACTGGCTGCAGCTGGTGCGCTTCGCTTTCGTGGGTGGGGTGGGGTTCCTCGTCAACCTCGCCGTCTATACGCTTGCCGTACATGCCGTGGGGCTCGACTACCGGTTTGCCTCGGTGGTCGCGTGGCTGGTGGCGGTGCTCAACAACTTCGTCCTCAATCGCCACTGGACGTTCGACGCGGGCGACGGTCGTGCGCATGCCCAGGCGATCCGCTTCTTCCTAGTCAGCCTCCTGGCGGAGGCGTTCAGCCTGGCCCTGCTGACGCTCCTCGTCCAGAGCGCGGGGTTCGCGAAGGTGCCCGCGCAGGCACTGGCGGTGGCGGCGTCGATGCCGCTGAATTTCCTGGGAAACAAGCTGTGGAGCTTCCGCTGAGGGGCCCGCGCTCCGTGTCCCGGTGAGCCTCGGATGGCGCCGTCGCGCCGTTCCTCGGCGGCTCACCCGGGACCTATACTCTGACTTCCCCCCTCTCGGAGGATCCTTGTGCAGGAGATGGTGATCTACGGCGTCAGCTTCGACATGGTTGGCAAGCAGCCGATCGTGCTGTTGAAGACGGTTGACGGAAACAAGTTCCTCCCCATCTGGATCGGGCATCCGGAGGCGGCGTCGATCCTGATGAAGCTCCAGGGTGCGGGCACGCCGCGGCCGATGACCCACGATCTGCTGTGCGACATCCTCGGCGAGCTGGACGTCAAGTGCACGCAGGTGTCTGTCACAGAGCTGCGCGAGAACACGTTCTTCGCCTCCATAACGCTCAGCGTGGGCGGGCGTGAGCTCGAGATCGACTCCCGCCCCAGCGACGCCATCGCTCTGGCCGTGCGCTCCGGCGCGCCGATCTACGCCGCCGAGGAGGTCATCACCGAGTCGGCGATCGAGTTCGAGCACGACGTCGAGGAGTCCGAGGACGTCGTCGAGAAGTTCAAGGAGTTCCTCGACGAGGTCTCGCCAGAGGATTTTGCGGCCGGCGATTCGTAGGGGGCGAGGCCCAGGCAGATAGGCCGGCCCGGATGGCCGGCAGAGGTAACTGCCGTGGCGGCCGGAATGGTCACAAATTGGCTCCAGAAATGGAGGCCGGCTCGGCCAGAAGGCAGGATGCCGGTCAAAGGAAGCGTCGTCCGGCATGGATCACCGGCTCCGAGCAGTCCTCCGTCACCGCGTAAACGCGCTCTGCAAAACCCGGGCAATCAGCTCGTCAAACCCGATCCCCGCCGCGTCGGCCGCCTGCGGCAGCAGGCTCGTCTCGGTCATGCCGGGGACGATGTTCGTCTCGAGCACCCACAGCTCGCCGGACTGCTCGTCGAGCAGCAGGTCCACGCGCGCGACGCCGTGGCAGCCGAGCAGGCGATAGACGTCCAGCGCGAGCTCCTGTGCCCGGGCGGTCACGTCGTCGGGCAGCTCCGCCGGGCAGACGAACGTCGTCATCCCGATCTCATACCGCGATTCGTAGTCGTAGAAGTCCTCCTCGCGCGGAACGGCCTCGACGATCGGCAGCGGCGTCGGGCCGGCGGGTCCGTCGAGGACCGAGACGGCGAGGTCGCGCCCGCGCACGTAGCGTTCGACGAGGATCTTGCTGTCGTATGAGAACGCGCCGACCAGCGCGCCCGGCAGCTCGTCGCTCGTGCGCGCGAACTTGATCCCCAGGGCCGAGCCGAGCCTTGCCGGCTTGACGACCAGCGGGAAGCCGAGCGTCTGCTCGATCCGCGGGAGCGCGTCGGCCGCGCCGAGCGATTTGATCGACGCTTCCTGGATCGGGTCGAAGTCCGGCGTGGGGATCCCCGCACCGCGCATCAGCTGCTTGGCCAGCGCCTTGTCGGTGCAGCACATGCATGCCGCCGGCGCCGACCCCGTGTACGGGATGCCGACGGCCTCGAGCAGGCTCTGGACGGTGCCGTCCTCGCCGTCGGGTCCGTGCAGCGCGATCAGCGCGGCGTCGGGCTCGGCCTCGCACAGCCGGGCGACGAATTGCTCGTCGACGTCGATCGCGAGCACGTCGTGGCCGAGGCGCGCGAGCGCGTCCTCGGCATGCGCGCCCGAGCGCAGCGACACGGCGCGCTCGAGCGACTGCCCGCCCTTCAGCACGGCGACCTTGCGCGCGTCGCTCATCGATCCTGCAGGCGACGCGACGAGTCGTCGCGCGCGCGACGCGGAAGCTCGACCACGTCGGCCAG
>DATBZG010000186.1:0-3258 GCA_036513335.1 Solirubrobacteraceae bacterium
GTGAAGAGCTCGATCTGGGCGATCGTCTGGTTGGAGAAGGAGTTGCTCATCACGAAGCTCGGGTGCCCGGTGGCGTTGCCGAGGTTCAACAGGCGTCCCTCGGAGAGCATCAGGATCGCGTGGCCATCGGGGAACACCCACTTGTCTACCTGCGGCTTGATGTTCACGCGCTCGATCCCCGGGACCTTGGTCAGACCGGCGATGTCGATCTCGTTGTCGAAGTGGCCGATGTTGCCCACGATCGCCTGGTGCTTCATGCGCGCCATGTCCTGCGCCTTGATGATGTCCTTGTTGCCCGTGGTCGTGACGAAGATGTCAGCCGTCTCGACGACGTCCTCGAGCGTCTTGACCTCATAGCCCTGCATCGCCGCCTGCAGCGCGCAGATCGGGTCGATCTCGGTGATCACGACGCGCGCGCCCTGGCCGCGAAGCGATTCCGCGCAGCCCTTGCCGACGTCGCCGAAGCCGCATATGACCGCGACCTTGCCGCCGATCATCACGTCTGTGGCGCGGTTGATGCCGTCGATCAGCGAGTGCCGGCAGCCATAGAGGTTGTCGAACTTGGACTTGGTGACCGAGTCGTTGACGTTGATCGCCGGGAACAGCAGCTCGCCCGCCTCGACCATCTCGTACAGGCGGTGCACGCCGGTGGTCGTCTCCTCGGTGACGCCTTTGATGCCTTCGCCGATCTGAGTCCAGCGCTGCGGGTCCTCCTCCAGCGAGCGCGTGAGCACGGACAGGATCACCTGGTACTCCTCGGAGTCGGCGTCGGTGGGCGCCGGCACGACACCCTCCAACTCGTACTCGGTGCCCTTGTGCACGAGCAGCGTTGCGTCGCCGCCATCGTCGAGGATCATGTTCGGGCCCCGTTCGCCATCCGGACCAGGCTCCGGCCAGTTCAACACCTGCTCGGTGCACCACCAGTACTCCTCGAGCGTCTCGCCCTTCCACGCATACACCGGCACGCCCTGCGGATCCTCCGGGGTTCCATCCGGGCCGACCGCGATTGCCGCGGCCGCGTGGTCCTGGGTGGAGAAGATGTTGCAGCTGCACCAGCGAACCTCTGCACCCAGGGCGGTGAGCGTCTCGATCAGCACGGCCGTCTGGATCGTCATGTGCAGCGAGCCGGTGATCCGCGCACCCTTCAAGGGCTGCGCGTCGGCGTACTCGGCGCGAATCGACATCAGGCCTGGCATCTCGTGCTCGGCGAGCGTGATCTCCTTGCGGCCGAACTCCGCGAGCGAAAGGTCAGCGACCTTGAAATCGGCGCTGAGAGCGGCGGTGGGGCTGATTGCTGACATGACGAGTTCTCCTATCGGTCATGTGAGCGCCCTTGCTACAGAGACAGGCCGAGCGTGGCGGATTACACAACCCGTCGCAGCGCTCCTCGGCCGTCCCGGACGGTATCACACAGGTATCGGCCGTCTGGAGGCCTCAGCGCTCGGCGAGCGCCGACTTCAGCTCGTCGAGAATTTTCACCGGTCCTGGGTCGACCCCCCGCAGGGTCGCGAGGTAGATCGACACGAGATCGCCCAGCAGCACGAGCGAGATCACCCGCTCGATCGCCGTCTCCCCGCGCGTCTCCAGGTGAAAGCTGGCGGCGGCGTTGCCCGCGATCAGCCGCTCGGTCAGCTCCATGCGCTCCTTGACCCGTGGGTGGGCGTCGGAGTCATCCAGGAACACTGCCGAGAAGCGTCCGAGCTCCGGCGCTCCCTCCCAGCCGACCAGCTCGTTGTGATCGAGCTCGGGAAGCTCGCTGAAGAAGGCCGGCTGCTTGGCGTTCTCGTTGAACTGCGTCTTCCAGCGGTAGGCGATCGGGGTCGTCAGACCGGCGCCGGCGATCACGGGGATCGTGCCGTGCAGGCCGCGCGCGAGCTCCTTGGCAAGTGAGTCCTCCGGCGCATCCGGGCCCCATTCGGCGACCAGCTGCTCGGTGTGCGAAGCGGCGACGTCGATCTCCGAGGTCAGTCGCGACCCGGCCCCACACAGCGCCGCGACCTCGAGCGCGGCGACAATCATGTACGCGACGGCCGCGCGAGGCTGAAAGCCGCCGGGAATCGGTATCACCGGCACGCCATCGGCGCGCGCCATCTCCGCCAAGCGACCGCCCGTGGTCACGACCGTGCGCTTGGCGCCGAGCGCCCCAGCCGACTCGTAGCAGGCGAGCGTCTCCTCGGTCTCACCCGAGTAGCTCGCGCAAAGCACCATCGTGTCGGGCGTCGTCCACGTGGGCAGCCCGTAGGCGCGCGTCACGAAAATCGGTCGCGAGACGTGGTCCCCGAGCGCGGCGCGCGCCAGCGCACCGCCGATCGCCGAGCCACCCATCCCGGCCACGACCAGCCCGGCCGTCGTGTCCCAGTCCTGCATGATCGCCGACTCCACCCGCCACAACGCGTCGCGCAGGTGTTCGGGCAGAGCCAGCACGTCGCCCAGCTGGTCAGACGGGTCGACCTGGGCGATGGCCGCTCGGGAGAGCTCCTCCGCCGTGGGTGCTGCGGTCGCGCCGCCGTCGCTCATCTGCTGTTCGCCTCCTGTGGGACCGTGGGAAATTGGGCCATCAACTGCGGAAGTCTTCGTTTTCCTGGCAAGCCGCGAGCCAGGAGCCTAGAACTGAATTGCGCCGTCCGGCAACTCGACACCAGGGAAGATACGCGCCCCGCGGGTGATCACGTTGTGCGCCCCCAGCTTCACGCCGTCGCCGAGCACCGCCGCACCGCCGATGCGAGTGCCCGCGCCCACCTCGCAACCGGCGCCGATGATGCAGTCGCGAAGCTCGCACCCGTCGCCGATCCGGGTGCCCTCGAGCACCACAGCGCGCTCGACGCTGGCCCCGGCGCCCACCCAGACGTCCTCGGCCAGGACGGCCAGGCTGCCCACGTGGGCCCCCTCTCCGACGCGCACGCCCCGCTCGAGCAGTCCCGGGGGGATCACACGTCCGCGCACCTGCGCGGTGTCCTCGACGGCCAGCCAGTCACTGCCGAGACGCTCGAGCACGGCCGTGCGAACGTTGCCCTCGAGGATGTCAAACGTGCCTTGCAGGTAGCGCTCGGGCGTGCCGATGTCCAGCCAGTAGCCGTCCGCCACGTATCCGTAGAGCCCGTTGCCCACCAGCCGCGGCCACACCTCGCGCTCGATCGAGACGTTGCGGTCGGGTGGGATCAGCTCCAGGATCTCGCGCTCGAGAACGTACGCGCCGGCGCTGATCAGGTTGCCCGCGAAGCTCTCCGAGCTGGGCTTCTCGAGGAACGACCGCACCGA
>DATBZG010000187.1:0-8164 GCA_036513335.1 Solirubrobacteraceae bacterium
AGCGCGCGCGGCGAGCGGCGCCACAGCGTCACCGTGAGGCCGGCCAGTCCCAACAGCGCCCCCGCCACTGGGCTCGCAGCCGCGCACAGCGCCGCCAGCGCCCCCGCCGCCAGCCAGCGCTCGCGGATCAGCGCGAGGCCCGCGCCCAGCGCCAGCGGCAGGCCAAGCGCGAACGTCATCTGCCCGCTCCAAACGTCGCCCAGGGCAGCCACCGCGAACCACAATGCAGCCCGGCGCGCGCTCCGGCCGTACACGGCGCTCGCAGCGCGCGCGAACAGCAGCGTCGAGGCGATCACGCACAGCGCCCCCAGCAGCCGCATCCCCACGATCGACGCCAGCGGCGGGTACAGCAGGCTGTAGCCGGGGATGTAGTGCCCCGCGTACCAGTTCTCATCCCACAGCACGAACCCCTGTGAGCGGAACAGGTTCACGCGGTAGACCTGCGCCGCCAGATCCGGCGTGCGCGGATCCACCACCAGCCACGCCGCGATCAACACCGCAGTGAACGCCACCAGCTGCGCCGGCCATGCCTGCGTGCGCACCCGCCCCGCTGTGCTTCTCGTGCGCACGCCAAGATAATGACGCCCATGACCGCCGCCACCACCGACACACGCGCCCACCGCAGGCGCACGGCGGCCCTCGCCGTGCTCGTCCTCTGCGTCGCGCTCGCGCTCGCCGGCTGCGGCACGAGCCAGCCCGGTGAGGTCTCAGCGGGCGAGCTCGCCGAAGCGCAGACGTTCCCCTACTTCCGCGTGTACTGGGTCGGGCACAGCTTCGCCGGGCGCCCGCTCGCCGCTACAGACGGCTTCAAGGGCTACGTCCCCACCGTCGGCGACAGCGTCTACTACGGCGACTGCGTGAACAGCAAGGGCCTGCTCGGCGGCGGCAACTGCGAGCTGCCGCTGCAGGTCACCACCGTGATCTACATCCTGCACTCCAACAAGGCGCTCGGCACCCAGCGCAACATCATCGTGCGCGGCGTGCCCGCCACGGTCTACGACGAAGGGGACGCGATCGAGATCTACACCGGCCAGGTCGCGATCGACGTCTTCTCCGACAGCTACGCGCATGCGCTGCTGGCGAGCCAACAGCTGTATCCGGTCAACGCGCCCGGCTCCGCCTCGCGCAACCTGCCGCTGCCGATCTACTGCCCCGGCCTCTACGGCGCCCAATCGACCGAACTGCAGCGCGTGATGGCCGACCTCCCGGGACATGTCTGCCAGAAGACCGACGCGACGCGGGCCTACACCGAAAAGATCACCGGGAAGCCGGTGTCCAACTACTAGCCACTGACCAGCGGAGCGGCCGGCTTGCCGATCTCCCCGCGCAGGCTCGCAAACGCCACCGAGCCGATCAGCGCGGGCACCCACAGCGAGATCGCGCGGTAGACGATCACCGCCGCGATCGCCACCGAGGCGGGGCGCACTCCGAACAGCAGCAGCATCCCCACCAGCCCGCCTTCCACCGCCACGAACCCGCCCGGGACGGGCACGGAGTTCGCGAGCATTCCCACCAGGTAGGCCATCGCCACCACCCAGAACGAAGGCGCATGGCCGAACGCGGCCAGGCATGCCATCAGCACCAGGTTGTCGAACAGCCAGTAGCCGACCGCGCCTGCCAGGCGCCAGTCGTGTGCGCGAATCATCGCCAGCGCTTCCTCCACGCCGCCGCTCACCGCCACCAGCGCCACCGTCAGGCGCCCGCCCTTCATCCGCCGCGCGGACGCCGCGCGGCGCGCCCACTCCGCCAGCGCCAGCGTCGCCGCGATCGTCGCCAGCGCCGCGCCCGCCGGCAGCAGGGTCAGCAGCGGGTCGCGCGAGCCGGGCACGAGGCCCAGCCACATCGCCACCCCGATCAGCGCCACCGCGACGACGTTCACCGCGCTCGTCAACACGAACACGAGCACCGAGCGCTTCGCGATTCGCTCCACCGAGAAGCCTTTGCTGCGAAGCACCCACGCCCCCAGCGCGATGCCCGCCATGCCGCTCACCGACACGGCCGAGTTGACCGCCAGCTCCGCCAGCGACAGACGCGAGCTGAGGCTGCGCCCCAGACGGCCGAAGACAAGGCTGAACAGCACGACATAGCCGAAGCACGACAGCAGCTCGAGGGCGACCCCCGCGACGACCCACTGCACTTTCGCTTTGGAGATGCGATCGGCCGCCGCATCCAGGCCGGGCACTCCCAACAGCAGCGCCACGATCAGCGCGAAGAAGATCGCCAGGCTGATGATGCTGTTGCGAAGCGTGCGCGACTGCGCCGCCATCACAGAAGCTCCGTCTTCAGCCTCGGTCTCCTGCTCAGCGATGACCCATCCCCTTCCGATTCTTAGCCGTCTCTTCGCTTTTCCTTACGAGCACATCCACGCTGTACATCACGCTAGCCTGATAACCGCGCTTTCCCCGAGCGACCTTGCGACGGGCACAGTGCGGATCCCCACGGGACCCCACACGCATGGCTGAGCAAGCACGCATACTGGTCGTCGACGACGAGCCCGCCGTCCAGAATGCCCTGTCACGAGCCCTCACGCTCGAACACTACGACGTGGCCAGCGCCCGCGACGGGCACGAGGCCCTGGAGATGCTCGGCAACTCGCCCTATGAGGCGGTCATCCTGGACATCGCGATGCCGCGCATGAACGGGCTGGAAGTGTGCAAGCGCCTGCGCGACAGCGGCGACGGCACGCCCGTGCTGATGCTCACCGCACGCGGTGAGGTCGACGATCGCGTCGCCGGCCTGGACGCGGGGGCCGACGACTACCTGATCAAGCCGTTCGCGCTGCGAGAGCTGCTCGCCCGCGTGCGTGCGCTCTTGCGGCGCGCCGGCGAAGAGGACGGCAAGGAGGAGGTCCTCTCCTTCGAGGATCTGCGCCTGGACCTGCGCGCGCATGAGGCCTGGCGTGGCGAGCGGCTGCTGGCGCTGACGCGCACAGAGTTCCTGCTGCTCGAGCTGTTCCTGCGCCATCCGCGCCAGGTGCTCACACGCTCGACGATCTTCGAGAGCGTGTGGGGCTATGACTTCGGCTCGAGCTCCAACTCGCTCGGCGTCTACATGGGCTACCTGCGTCGCAAGACCGAGATCGACGAGGAGCCGCGGCTGCTGCACACCGTGCGTGGTGTCGGCTACGTGCTGCGGACAGCGCCGTGAGCTTCCGCCGGCGTATCACGATCGCCTCGGCCGCCGCTGTGGCCGTTGCCGTCGTGCTCGCCTCGCTGCTGATCTACGTGCTCACCTCAGATCAGCTGCACAAGCAGGTCGACGCGCAGCTGACCCACCGCGGCGCCGAGGCCAAGGTCTTGACCAGCGCGCTCGAACGGCAGGGCACGGGGAAGGCGGGCGCTAGCCAGCGCGCGCGCCTGCGCCGCGCCGTGGAACGGGCGCTGGGGCCGCCCGCGGGAGGGTCGGCCACCACCGGCACGCGTAAAGCCGCCACCAAAGCCGGATCGCGCTCGGGCAACATCTTCGGCAACCTGCCTCCGGGCCCCGACGAGGTGCGCGGCTATCAGCAGGTGATCGACGCCGCCGGCACGATCCTCGACCGTTCCGCCCGCGGTGTGTCGCTGCCGGTGGAAGCGCACACCCGCGCGCTCGCCAAGAAAGGCGGCTCGTCGTTCTTCCGCGACGCCTACGTCGGCGGCACGCACCTGCGGATCCTCGCCGAGCCGCTCGGCACCGGGCGCGCGGTGCAGCTCGCGCAGCCGCTCACCGAAGTCGACAGCCTGCTCAGCCGATTGCGCCTGATCCTCGTGCTGCTCGACGTCGGCGGCATCGCGCTCGCGGCGCTGCTCGGGCGCCTCGTCGCCGGTGCCGCCGTGCAGCCCCTCAAGCGGCTCACACAGGCCACCGAGCACGTCGCGCTCACGCGCGACCTCAGCGGCCGGATACAGCCCTCCGGCGAGGACGAGCTCGGACGGCTCGCCACCAGCTTCAACGCGATGCTCGACGCGCTCGAGAGCTCGATGGGCGCGCTCGATGCCTCCGTGCATGCCCAGCGCCAGCTCGTCGCCGACGCCTCCCACGAGCTGCGCACGCCCGTCACCAGCGTGCGCACGAACATCGAGATCCTGCAGCACAGCGGCCAGGAGATGGATCCCGTGGAGCACCGGCGGCTGCTGTCCGACGTGGTCGAGCAGATCGAGGAGCTGACGCTGCTGATCAACGACCTGATCGAACTCGCCCGCGGCGAGGAGCCGCGCGTCGACGTCGAGGAGCTGCGCCTGGACCTGCTCGTGAGCGAGGTGATCGAGCGCGCGCACAGGCGCTCACAGGCGACTCCCTTCGACGCGCAGCTGCAGCCGACGTTCGTCAGCGGCGTGCCCTCCCGCCTGGAGCGCGCGATCGGCAACCTGATCGACAACGCCGTCAAGTACAGCCCCACCGGCGAGCCAGTCGAGATCCGTCTGCACGACGGCACGCTCACCGTCCGCGATCACGGGCCCGGGATCGCCGCCGAAGACCTGCCTCACATCTTCGACCGCTTCTACCGCGGAGCCGAGGCGCGGGGTCGCCCCGGCTCCGGGCTGGGCCTCGCGATCGTGCGCCAGGTGGCGATCCAGCAGGGTGGCAGCGTCGCCGCCGAGCCGGCCCCAGGCGGCGGCACGCTGATGCGCTTGACGATCCCCGGCACCGAGCTCGTCGCGGATGCCGAGGAGCCCCAGCCGCTCTACGAGCGCTCACCCGCCTGAGCCGAGACAGCTCCGGGCTGGGCTCGACTCGCGGCCATCTGCTGCGCCAAGCGGGCCACGCGCGCCTGGAAGGCAGCCTCCCGAAACCGCGCCGGCGAGAGGCCGTAGCGACGTCTGAAGGCGCGCGCGAAGTGCGAGGAGTGGCTGTATCCCACCAGGCGCGCCACATCCGCCACAGCGATCGCGCGCTGCTCGGCCAGCAGCTCCGCCGCCGCCGACATGCGCCGCGCGAGCAGGTCCTCCTGGAAGGTCATCTCGCCGAACTGCGCGTATGAGCGTTGCAGCTGGCGCGGAGAGCACGACACCGCTTGCGCGACCATCTCCAGCGTCAGCTCGCGGCGGTAGTGGCGCGCCACCACCACGCGGGAGAGCAGATACAGCCGCCGGCGTGCAGCGAGCGTGTCCGGGCGCATGTCCTCCAATCCGACAAGCCGGCGAGAACGTGACCTCCTCAGCCCACGTAGCGGCGGGCGACGCGCTCGACGCTCGCGCCGTAGGAGCCGCCGAACAGCAGCGCGTGCACGAGCAGGGGCAGCAGCTGGTAGAGCTCCACCCGCTCGCGCCAGCCGTCCGCCAGCGGCGCCACGTCTTCGTACGCCGCGAACACCCGCTCGGACGGCGCGCCGAACAGCCGCAGCATCGCCAGGTCCACCTCGCGGTGCCCGCCGTAGGCGCTCGGGTCGATCAGCCACGGTCGAGCGTTCGCGTCCGCGATCACATTGCCCGACCACAGGTCGCCGTGCAGGCGCGCAGGCGACTCCGCCGGACCGCACACCTCCTCCAGACGCCCGCACACACGCTCCACCAGCTCGATCGCCCCTGCCGATAGCGCGCCGCGCTCGCCCGCCAGCCGCACCAACGGGCGCAGCCTGCGCTCCGCGTAGAAGGTGGGCCAGTCGGGCGCCGGGTCGTTCGGCAGCGACAGCGAGCTGAAACGCGCCGGCGCAGCCGACTCCAGCCCGAAGCACGGCGCGCCCGCTGCGTGCGTGAGCGCCAGGCCGCGGCCCAGCTCCTCCGCGCCCGCCGTGTAGAGCCCGCCGGCCCGTGCCGGCTCCCCCTCCGGGGACGACGCTATCCACTCCAGCGCGAGATAGCGCTCGTCGGCATCGAGGACACGCGGCGTGCGCAGCGCACCAGGCTCGGCAAGCCACTGCAGACCCGCGGCCTCGGCCGCATACTCGCCCGGCGCGGCGTCCACGCGCGTCTTCACGAACGCGTCGGTGCCGTCAGCCAGCACCACGCGGTACGCCTCGTTGATGTCGCCGCCGCCGACGCGCCGCGCGTCGCGCGCGCCCGCCGGCAGCGTCACAACCCGGCTGACGCGCTCGGCATCCGGCCCGCGCGGATCTCCTGCAAGAGGCCCTCGCACGCGGCCTGCACGAGGTCGAGCACCTCGTCGAAGCCGCCCGTTCCGCCGTAGTAGGGGTCCGGCACGTCTAGGTCGTGGGTGCTCGCAGGGTCGAACTCGCGCAGCAGGCGCACCTTCGCGCGCTGGCGCTCATCCTCCGCCAACGCTCTGAGCTCGCGCGCGTTGTCCGCGTCCATCGCGAGCAGCAGGTCGAAGTGCTCCAGGTCCGCCGGGGTCACCTGGCGCGCGGCCCCCTCGAGTACGAGCCCACGGGCACGGGCTGCGTCGGTGGCGCGCCGATCGGGCGCGCTGCCGACGTGCCACGAACCGGTCCCAGCTGAATCGATCTCAATCTGTTCCTCCAGCCCCTGCTCCGCGACCAGCGCGCGCATCACGCCCTCAGCGGTGGGCGAGCGGCAGATGTTGCCCAGGCACACGAACAGCAGCCGCACCCTGTCCTCTGGCTCGCCCGGCACGCGGGCTACTCCTCGCCCAGCTCGAGCACCGCCAGGAACGCCTCCTGGGGGACCTCTACGCGGCCCACCTGCTTCATCCGTTTCTTGCCCTCGCGTTGTTTCTCCAGGAGCTTTTTCTTGCGCGTGATGTCGCCGCCGTAGCAGCCGGCGATCACGTCCTTGCGGAACGCCTTCACCGTCTCGCGCGCGATCACGTGCGCGCCGATCGCCGCCTGAATGGGGACGTCGTACTGCTGGCGAGGGATGCGCTTGCGCAGCTTCTCCGTCAGCGTGCGGCCCATCTCATACGCCTTCTCGCGGTGCACGACCATCGACAGCGCGTCCACCGTGTCGCCCGCCAGCAGCACGTCCAGCTTCACCAGGTCCGAGGGCTTCATACCGCTGATCTCGTAGTCGAGCGACGCATAGCCTTTCGTGCGCGACTTCAGCTGGTCGAAGAAGTCCAGCACGATTTCCGCCAGCGGCAGCTCGTAGGTCATCTGCACGCGCTCGGGCGAGAGGTAGTGCATGCCCGTGTGCTCGCCGCGGCGCTCCTGGCAGAGCCCCATGACGGCGCCCACGAACTCTTTCGGCGCGATCACCGACGCCGTGATGAACGGCTCGCGGATCTCCTCGATCGTGCCCGGGTCGGGCATGTCAGATGGGTTGTGAACCTCGATCTCCTCGCCGTTGGTGAGCGTCACGTCGAACTCAACCGAGGGCATCGTCGCCAGCAGTTCCAGGTCGTACTCGCGTTCCAGGCGCTCTTTGACGATGTCCATGTGCAGCAGGCCCAGGAAGCCGCAGCGGAAGCCGAAGCCGAGCGCATCGGACGTCTCCGGCTCCCACGACAGCGCCGCGTCGTTCAGCACCAGCTTCTCCAGCGCGTCGCGCAGGTCGGGATAGTCGTCGGAGTCGATCGGGAACAGGCCGCAGAAGACCATCGGTTTGACCTCGCGGTAGCCCGGCAATGGCTCGGTCGCTTCGCCGGGGTGGTTGCGGGCCGCTGTGCCACCGGCCTTCGCGCGCGTCGTCAGCGTGTCGCCCACGCGCAGCAGCGTCACGTCCTTCAGCCCGGTGATCAAGTAGCCGACCTCCCCCGCCGCCAGCTGGTCGGTGGGCATCATCTGCGGGCTGAAGAAGCCGATGTCGTCGATGTCCGCCTCCGTGCCCGTCGCCATCGCGTGGATCGGCTCGCCCTTGCGAAACACGCCATCCACCACGCGGATATAGGCGATCACGCCACGGTATTGGTCAAACTCGGAATCGAAGATCAGCGCCCGCGCCGGGCCGTCCGGGTCACCCGCTGGCGGCGGCACGCGTGCCACTAGCTCCTCCAGCACCTCCCCCACGCCTTCGCCCGTCTTGCCGCTGATCCTCAGGATCGACTCCGGCGGCTCACCGATCAGATCGCTCACTTCGCCCGCCACCCGCTCGGGCTCCGCACCCGGCAGGTCGATCTTGTTCAGGCAGGGGATCAGCTCCAGGCCCGCGTCCACGGCCAGGTAGGTGTTCGCCACCGTCTGCGCCTCGACGCCCTGCGCCGCGTCGACCACCAGCAGCGCACCCTCGCACGCCGCCAGCGAGCGCGAGACCTCATACGTGAAGTCCACATGGCCGGGCGTGTCGATCAGGTGCAGCTGGTAGGTCTCGCCATCCTTCGCCGTGAAGAACAC
>DATBZG010000188.1:0-4623 GCA_036513335.1 Solirubrobacteraceae bacterium
AAGGTGGGACAGCGCGCGCGTGCGGGCCTGAGGCGAGCTATGGGTCCCGGGGCGGGCGAACCGTGATAGCGTAAGGCTATCCTTACTGTTAACCGATAGGAAATATCGTGGAGCGAACGATCGGAGTTGATAAGGCACGGGCTAAGCTCGGCCAGATTGCCGACGAGATCGCGGCCGATGACGAGGCCGTAGTCCTAACTCGGCGTGGTCAGGCTGTAGCCGTCCTCATCAGTCCGTCCGAGTACAGCGCGCTGATGGAGAGCCGGCGGGAGGTGGCCCGCGAGGGCCTGCGGTCCCGACTAGCCGAGGTTCGCGAGAGCATTGCTGCAGCTGGGCTGGATGTCTCGGTCGTCGACGACGCGATCGCGGCGGCGCGCGCAGCGGGGTGACGCCGAGGGTCGTTCTCGACTCCAACGTAATTGTCTCAGGTCTAGCCTGGTCAGGTCCTCCTTCCCGGATCGTCGATGCGGCGCTCGACGACCAACTCGAACTGTTGATCAGCCACGCGCTTCTCGGCGAGCTACGCCGCGTCCTCGCGTACCCGAAGCTTGCGAAAGTAATAGGCGAAGGTGGACGACTCGCGGACCTTGTCGAGTCTTGCAGCGTGATCGTCGAGCCGACGATCGTGATTACAGCTGTCAGTGATGAGAGCGACAATCGAATCCTGGAGGCTGCTATTGAGGGGGCGGCCGACTACATCGTCTCCGGTGACGCTCACTTGCTCGTGCTCGGTTCGTTCCGAGGTATTCCCATCGTCGAGCCCAGTCAGTTCGTCAGAGGTGTCCTGGAACGTTGACGTCTGAAATCGCTGCTTGAGCTGGCACGCTGCCTCTCCATGTAGTCCCGCATGTCCCGTCTGAGGGCCCCGGTCGGAAGAGAGAGCAGGGATGCTCCATGACCAACTCTCCCCCCACTCATGGAGCTCCCCGGGACGCCGGCGATCGGTTGAACGGACGATCGCACGGCGACTCCCTTCCGTACGCAGGCGGCCGGGAGCCGGCGAGCTCCCCGCTCTGGTTCTCGGCCGCTCGCGTGCGCTGCGGAGGGTGAAGCGATGACCCTCCTGCGGCGTGCGCCGCGCGAGGTCTACCGCGTGTACAGCGAGGAGGAGTTTCTCGCCGATCCTCTGTGCGACGAGCGGACGGGGACGCTCGATGCCGCGGCCGGCGCCCGACGGCTGAATCGGATCGCCGGTGCGACCGTCCTCGTCGCTGCCGCAGGAGCCGTCGGAGGACTCATCGCCTGGACGATCACGCCGTCGATTGCAGGCAACCGGCGCCGCGAGCGTCAGCGAGCGCAACCCGCAGTCGCGTCCATTGGCCGGACCCCTACATCACGCCCGCGCGTTTGGCGCGCACAGGAAGGAGGGGCTCGGTCGGCTCACGTGCCGGCAAGCCGGCACACGGCCGGACGGTTCGATCACTCCCAATCGGCGAGGCCGCGTGCGCACAGGAACGTCATCACACCAATTCGCCTCAGCACGCTGAGCTCGGTGCGCGCGCTCAGTCACGGCGGCGCTCCATCTGCAGAGCAAGCGTCTGTGATCGCCGTCTCGCCTGCGGACACGCCGCCGGCAGCCTCCGCCGTTGCGGTCCGACCAGCCCCGCCTGATCAGACCGAGTTCGGATTCGAGCGCTGAGGACAGACGCATGGCACGAGCCGAGGCGCCAGCGAGGGTCACCGTCGCCACTTATTCACTGTGGCGCATCCGGCTCGCGCGCGAACTGCCGCGTCACCTGCTGTGCGCGGCCGCTGTGGCGGGGTTCGCCGCGAGTGTTCGCTTCGCGGTTGCTCCGCCACGGGCGGTCCGCGTGGAGGCAGCAGTGCGTGCCAGCGCTGCTCCGGATCGGTCGGCAGAAGCCTATGCCGTGCTGTTCGCCCGCCGCTACCTCACCTGGAACGCTGCCCAACCGGAGGCCAACACCCAGGCGCTCGAACCTTTCCTGGGCTCTGGAATGGAACCGGACGCCGGCCTGGAGCTGCCGCCGACAGGGGAGCAGCACGTGGAATGGGCGGAAGTGGTGCAGTCGCGCGAAGCGGCGCCGGGCGAGCGGATCTACACGCTCGCCGTGCAGACGGACTCCTCCGGACTCCTCTACCTCACGGTGGCAGTCTCGCGAGCGCAGGACGGCACCCTCGCGCTCGCCGGCTACCCGGCGTTCGTCGGAGCGCCGGCATCGGGCCCCGCGCAGCCGGTGGGACACCTGCGCGAAGTCTCAAACCGGCCGCTCGCGACGGTCGTGCAGCGTGTCTTGCGCAACTACCTTGCCGCTTCCGCCGGCGAGCTCGAAGCGGATCTTGCCGACGGTGCTCGCGTGTCGCTGCCGACAGCGTCCCTGAGTCTCGAGTCGATGCAACGACTCGACTGGGCGCCGGAGGGGAATGCGGTACTGGCGACCGTGCGTGCGCAGGACGCAAGGGGGGTCCAGTACACGCTCGCCTACGAACTGAACGTGGTCCGCCAGCAGGGCCGTTGGGAGGTCTCTGCCGTGCAGACGGACCCGGATGTCTAGACCCCCGACACCAGGAGAGGCAATGAGCAACAGCAAGTTTCGCTGGGCCGTCGCGGCGCTGCTCGCGTCCGCGTGCACGGCGGCATTCACCACGCCGGCGCGTGCTGCGGTCACGGAGAGCACCCCGAATATCCAGACACACGAAGCGTCCAGTAGTGAAACGGGCGGCGCCTCGCTCGAATCGGCTGCCGCCAAGGCGGGCAGTACGGGGCGAGCCGTCGCAATGAGCCTGATCGGTCTCGCCTTCGCTGTCGCTGGAACGGTGCTCGCGTTTCGCCGCGACTTCAAGGAGGCGGTCGGGGTGTTCGCAGTCGGGATCGTGTCAGTCCTGCTGGCGACGCCTGCGGGCGTGAGCATCCTTCGCGACACGGTCACCTCCCTGTTCGGGGCATCGTGACCGAGATTCGCTCCTATCGGCGCGTATTCGACCTGGAGCGACGGATCTACAGCGTGGATCGCCTCCGGCTGAACCCCGGTGGCGTCCCCGTCAGGGGCGTCGTCTACTTCCTGTCGATTCTCGCCGCCGCGATGCTCGTGGGCCGGTTGCCGATGCTCGGAGCGATCGCGCAACAGGCCCCGTGGTTCTTGCGAGACATCGCGCTTCCGACGGCTGCCGCCATCGTCCTGACGGCGATTCGCATCGAGGGCCGCGTCTTTCATCTTGCCGCCCACGCCGTTCTTCGCTACTGGTTTGGCCCCCGCCACCTTGCGGGCACGCGCCGCTGCGCGCGGGTCGGTGAGCGCTGGTCCCCGGAGGAGATCGTGATGCTTCCGGACGGCTCGGATGCGCGGCTGCGAGGCTTGGTCTACCGGGGCCCAGGTGCTGTGCTCGTGTCGGTCGAGCACGACCGGGGTGGTCGCGCGACCGAGCGCGACACCGTCGGCAGAGTGAGACTGGGGGTCGGTCCGGCCCTGAGCTTGAACCGGGTGCTGGACGCCCGACCGCTGGAGGAGCGCCAGGTGATCTCGCTTGCCAGCGGTGCGCGCCTGCGGGTGAGGTCCGGCAACCCACGGCGGGCGCGCTGAAGTGGTGGGGTCGCCGATCGAGTTCGTCTACGGCAACTGCGTGTTCGCGCGGGGACTGGATGACACCTGGGCGGCGTTCGCCGTGCAGCTCACCTCCTACGCGTGGCTCGGCGAGGAAGACAAGCGTGCGCGACTGCTGGCGTTGATCGGAGCGCTCGAGGCGCTGGAGGCGGACATCCAGATCCTGCGTGTCGGCTCACGTTGGGAGCCCCACGGCTACGAGCGCGCTCTACGCGAGCCCCGCGAGCCCGCGAGCGCCGATGCCGCTCCACACGCACGCGCGCGGGAGCGCTACATCGCCGAGCATGTCGAGCGTTTGAGGGACCTCGGCGCGGTGCAGCCGGCGATGTTCCTGCTGGTGAGCCTGCGAGAGCCCGAGCGCGATGTCGCCTCATACATCTCCCGCGCCGCTGCGCAGCACCCCAGGCAGTGGTGGGACAGCATCCGGCGCGCCTTTGCGCTGGGTGAGAGGCGCGTGTTCAGGGCGCCCCAACTGGAGAGCGCGAGGGTGCGCTCCGACCAGATACACGCGCGACTCGCCGACTTCCTGCCGGTACGCCCGGCGCGCGGCGTCGAGTTGCAATGGCTCGTGCGCCGCGCCTTCTGCCGTGGACTGGGGGAGCCGCAGATCGACGGGTTGCACGAGCCGCGCGCGCTTGCGTTCGAGTGCAACGGCGAGGCCGTGCTCGCGCCGCTCGAAGGTGACGTGATGCGCTGGTCCGACGGCTACGTCGAGCATCGCGGCAGATCATTGAAGGTCGAGTCCGAGCTCGGCACGAGCTGGCAGGCGCAACTCGTGATAGGAGCACTGCCGGAGCGGGTCCAGTTCCCGGGTGCGCACGCCGAGCTGATGTTCGCGGCGCCGGAAAGCCTGCCGTTCGGCATCGACCTGTCGCTGAACGCTCGCTTTCTGCCGAACGAGCTCGCGCTCAGGATCGCGCGCAGACGGATCCAGGATGCCGACCAGATCGTGCGCGCGGAGTCCAGCGGCGAGCAGGGGGTCTCCGACCTCGGCTTCGAGCGCACCCAGGAGGCACGGGACCTGCTCGGCTACCTGCAGGCGTCCAGCAGGCCGCCATTGCTG
>DATBZG010000189.1:0-4094 GCA_036513335.1 Solirubrobacteraceae bacterium
CAGACCGACGGCTGCGGCGGCGCGCGCGACGGCGAGCTCGGCGTCGGCGTGGACGATCGACTGCACGCCGATCGGCGCGAGCATCACGGGCGCGGGCATGGCGGTGCCGAGCACGGAGACGCTGAGGTCGCGCACGGAGACATCGCGCAGCATCCGCGGCACGATCTCCCAATGCGCGAGGGCGCGCCGGTTCGCTTCGACGGTCAGCTCGGCGCCGGCGGCGCCGGCGACATAGCTAAACGCCTCGTGGCTCATGTGCTCTCGCGCGGTCTCCTGGAGCTCGGCGGCGAGCAGCGGCAGCGTGGGTGTCTCGCCGGCGAGACCGCGGGCGTAGATCTCGTATTGGTAGTTGCCGAACAGCTGCTGCTCTGCTGCGGTGTCTGGTGGCTCGCTCATCGCGGGGACCCTAGCGGCGATCGCCCCAGGGCGGCTGTCGGCGGGCGGCTCTTCGCACAGTTCTTCACCGCGCTTGAGCCCATGATCAGGCTGCCTTCACAAAACCTTACGCCGCAGCTGCTTAGTTATAAGTGGACATGGAGATACACGCCCGTACCTTGACTCGTCGCCAGCTGCTGCGTTCCGCGGGCCTCGGTGCGGCGGGCCTGACGTTGACCGGCGCCGTCGGGGAGCTCGTAACGGGGGCGCTTGCGTCCTCGCCGCGGAAGGCGCCTCCGACGGTTCCCGCCTTCCACAGTCGCAGCGATCTGCGCATCCCCTCGCTGACGGTCACACGCAACGATCCGGGCGCGTCGGCGGACGCGATCTTCATCGCGCCCTATAACGCCCCAAACGCACAGGCCGGCGCGGTGATCACGGACAGTACGGGCGAGCCGATCTGGGAGAACCCGGTGGCAGACAAGGTGACGACCAACTTTCGCGTGCAGCAGTACCGCGGCAGCCCCGTGCTGACGTGGTGGGAGGGGATCATCGAACTGGGTCACGGCGTGGGCGAATACGTTGTTGCCGACTCCAGCTATGAGACGATCCGCCGCGTGCAGGCGACGAACGGCCTGCGCGGCGACTTGCATGAGTTCGTGATCACCCCGCGCGACACGGCGTTGTTGACGAGCTATGTGGTCACGCACGCGGACCTCACCTCGGTGGGCGGCTCGCGCAACGGCACGATCCAGGATGCGATCTTCCAGGAGATCGACCTCGCGAGCGGCGAGCTGCTGCTGGAGTGGCACAGCCTGGGCAGCGTGCCACTCGAGCAGTCCTACTCGCCGGTGAGCGCCGATTGGGACTTCTTCCACATCAACTCGGTGGACGTGGACGGCGACGGCAACCTGCTGGTGTCATCGCGCAGCATGCACACGATCTACAAGATCGACAAACAGGGCAGGATCCTGTGGCGCCTGGGCGGGAAGAGTGGCGACTTCAGCATGGGCGAAGGCTCGGAATTCGCGTGGCAGCACGACGCGCGGCGCCAGCCGGACGGGACACTGACGGTGTTCGACAACGGTGCGACCCCGGCGGTGGAGCAGCTCTCGCGTGGGCTGATCCTGGACGTGGACGAGCGAGCGATGTCGGCGAAGCTGCTGGCCCAGTACACGCACCCGGGGATCCTGGCGGGTAGCCAAGGCAGCGTGCAGCTGCTGGCGAACGGCAACGTGTTCGTCGGCTGGGGCGAAGTCCCGCGTGTCTCTGAATTCCTGCACTCGGGTGAGCTCGTGTTCGATGCAGTGTTGGGCGAGAAGTACGAGTGCTACCGCGCGTTTCGCATGCCGTGGACGGGGACCCCGGCGGAAGCGCCGGCACTGGCACTCACCGGCGCCGGTCGCGGCCTAACGGCCTATGTGAGCTGGAACGGGGCGACGGAGGTGCGCAGCTGGCAGCTGCTGGCGGGTCCGGAAGCGACCAGCCTGAGCCCGGTCGCGAGCACTCGCGCAACGGGCTTCGAGAGCGCCCTGCGCGCCGGCTCCTCGGGCCCGTACTTCGCGGTGAACGCGCTCGATCGGTGGGGCAGGACGCTGGGCACCTCCAGCGTTCAGACGTTCACGAGCTGACGGCGAGCTCGCGCTCGGGAAGACCGCCGCGCACGTGGCTGCGCACGGCGTTGCGCCCGCTGCGCTTGGCTTCATAGAGCGCCGCATCGGCCTCGGCGCAGACCGTCTGGTAGTCGAACACGGCGCCGGCCTGCGAAGCGCTGACACCGAAGCTCATGGTCACGCGCAGCCCGCCGGCGACGGTGTCGGCCTCGACTCCCTGGCGCAGCCGCTCGGCCATCGTGGCGGACTGCTGCAGGTCGGCGCCGGGCAGCAGCACGAGGAACTCCTCGCCGCCGATCCGGTAGGCCAGGTCGAACGCGCGCAGTTGCTTGCGCAGCACATATGCGACGTCCTGCAGCACGGCGTCGCCGGCCGCGTGCCCGTGTGTGTCGTTGACGTCCTTGAAGTGGTCGAGGTCTCCGACGATCAGCCCCACGGGCTGGGCCGTGCGCTGGGACTGGTGGGCGAGCTCGGTGGAGCGGTCCTGCAGCGCGTGACGATTCAGCATGCCGGTGAGCTGGTCGAGGACGGCTTCGCTGCGGTGGCGCACGTCGGAGTGCATCAGCGCGGTGGAGAGAATCGCGACGGCCAGCGTGAGCGCCAGCGGCATGATCAGCAGCGGCGGGTGCTCGAGCACCGCGTGGGCGTTCACGCCGAAGGCCACGGCGAGCAGCATCGCGACGGTGACGGCGACGCCGGCGATCACCCCGCGCACGGGAAAGCGCGCGCTGAGCGTGACGATCGGGATCGCAAACCAGGACATGGCAGGCGACTTCGGCCCGCCGGTGAGCGCGACGCTGGTGACGATCATGACCTGTGAGAGCGTCCAGGCGGCGAGCAGCAGGTACTCGGTGTAGGTGACGCGCTCGAGCGCGTCGTCGGCGAGCCTGAACGCGACTCCGGCAACGGCGAGGGGGATGATCGTCCACCAACCGAGCCAGGGCCCGCAGATCAGCAGTGCGACGGCGATCACGATGAACGACTTCTGCCTGACGGGCGCGACGAGGCGGTCCATGTCGAGCATGCGCTCGCGGTCCATGTCGTCGTTGATCAGCCATGACGCACGTGCCCTGTGTGGCTCGGGTCGGGGGGCGGCGGGCGTGCGCTCGCCGGCCGGGACCGGCTCGGCGCGCGTCAGGGAAGGGGCGATTGCCTCTTGCATGGCAGACCCATCGGCCGCCGCCTACCACAATTGAAAACAGTCGGCGCACAGATCGACAAATAGGCAAATCCGCCCTCGAGCGCGCACCCGTCGCCCGGGGCCCGCGACCTCCAGCTCCGCCCGCTCGCTCTCAGCCGAGCACGAGCTCGGCGGCGGCGCGCAGCGTGGCGGCATCGCCAGAGATGAGCAGCGTGGTGACGGCCGACTCGCGCCACTTGGCGAGGTCCTCGCGGATCTTCTCGCGCGGGCCGATCAGCGAGAGCTCTTCGATCAGCTTGCGTGGGATCTTGGCGCCGGCCTCGTCCTTCTTGCCGCTGAGGTACAGCTCCTGGATTTCGTCGACCTCCTGCTCGTAGCCCATGCGGATCGGCACGTTGGCGTGGAAGTTGGCGCCTTTGGCACCCATGCCACCGAAGTAGAGGGCGTAGAACGGCCGCAGCGCGTCGGCGGCGACGTCGAGGTCGTCGGTGACGATCAGCGGCACGGTGGCGCAGATCTCGAAGTCACTGGCGCTACGACGCGCGCCCTCGCGCCCCCAGCCCTCCTCCAATGACGGCTTGTAGAGCTCGTCGTAGACGCTCGGCGAGAACAGCATCGCCAGCCAGCCGTCGCACAGCTCGGCGCACAGGGCGATGTTCTTGGGCCCCTCGGCGCCGAGGTAGATGGGGATGTCCTCGCGTAGCGGGTGGATGGAGGACTTCAGCGGCTTGCCGAGGCCGGTGCCTCCGGGCAGCGGCAGTGGGTAGTGCGGGCCGGGCGCCTCCAGGCGCCCCTGGCGCGCCCACACGTTGCGCAGGATCGCGATGTACTCGCGTGTGCGCGCGAGCGGCTTGGCGAAGGGCATGCCGTACCAGCCCTCGACGACCTGGGGGCCTGAGACGCCGAGTCCGAGGATGAAGCGCCCGCCGGAGAGGTGGTCCATCGTCATGGCGGCCATGGCGGTG
>DATBZG010000190.1:0-8805 GCA_036513335.1 Solirubrobacteraceae bacterium
GATGAGATCAAGCAGCGGATCGCGCTGATCGCCGAGTCCTCGGACGTCGACTTCGTGATCACCGAGATCGGCGGCACCGTCGGCGACATCGAGTCGCTGCCATTCCTCGAGGCGATTCGCCAGTTCCCCGTCGACGTCGGGCGCCGGCGCTGCATGTTCATCCACCTCACGCTCGTCCCCTACATCGGCCACGCGGGCGAGCTGAAGACCAAGCCCACGCAGCACTCCGTCAACGAGCTGCGGCGCATCGGGATCGCTCCCGACATGCTCATGTGCCGCTCCGAGGGGTCGCTGTCGAGCGAGATCCGCAAGAAGATCGCGCTGTTCGCGAGCCTGCCCTCCGAGGCGATCGTCTCGGCGTGCGACGTGGACAACATCTATGAAGTACCGCTCACGTTCCGCGAACAGGGCGTGGATGACTTCGTGCTCGAGCACTTCGGCCTGGAGGCGTCGCCTCCGGAGCTCTCCAAGTGGAAAGAGCCGATCGAACGCTCCGCGCGCGCCACGCGCTCGGTGCGGATCGCGCTCGTCGGCAAGTACGTGCAGCTGGAGGACGCCTACCTGTCCGTCTCCGAAGCGCTGCGCCACTCGGCCTCGCTGCAGGACGCGAAGGTGGAGATCGACTGGATCGACTCCGAGACCCTCGAGAACAGCGAGGACCGCCAGACGCTCGAGCGCCTCACAAGCGCCGACGGCATCCTCATCCCCGGCGGCTTCGGCGGGCGCGGCATCGAGGGCAAGATCGCCGCCGCCCAGGTCGCGCGCGAGCAGCAGGTCCCCTATCTCGGGATCTGCCTGGGAATGCAGGTGGCCGTCGCCGAGTTCGCCCGTAACGTCGCCGGCATGGACGGCGCCAACTCGACCGAGTTCGACCTCGAGACGCCGTTCCCCGTGATCGACCTTCTTCCCGAGCAGAAGGAGGTGGCGGACCTCGGCGGCACGATGCGCCTGGGCGCCGACCCGATCAAGCTGCACGCAGGCACGCGGGCGCTGGAGATGTACGGCGAGGCGGTCATCTACGAGCGCCACCGCCACCGCTACGAGGTCAACAACCTCCTGCGCAAGCGTCTTCAGAGCGCTGGGCTGCGCGTGTCCGGCACCTCGCCGGACGAGCGCCTGGTCGAGGTGATCGAGCTCGACGATCACCCGTTCTTCGTCGCCTCGCAGTTCCACCCCGAGTTCAAGTCCCGCCCGGTGCGCCCGGCGCCCCTGTTCCGGGACTTCGTCGCGGCCGCCCTCGTGCGGGCCTCGGCGCGGGAGAGCTTCTCCGAGGCCGCGGACGGCGTACACGCGCCGTCGGCCTCACCGGCGCAGCCAGCCGGCCGGCCGTGACAGCTCGCGCGCCGGCGTCCAGGGTCGGTGAGCTCGAGAGGCGCTACCTGAACGGCACGTTCGCGGAGCTCTGCCGGATCGAGAGCCCGTCCGGGAGCGAGCGCGTGTGCGCAGAGCGTGTGATCGCCGAGCTGCGCGCGCTCGGGGTGCAGGTTCACGAGGACGACGCCGGCCCCCGCGCCGGCTCTGACTGCGGCAACCTGCTCGCGCGCCTGCCGGGCGCGCGCGACACGGATCTGAGCGCGCAGGCCGTGCAGCCCGCGCGCTCGGTGCTGCTGTGCGCGCATCTCGACACTGTCCCGCTGCTCGCGCCCGTCGAGCCGGTGATCGTTGACGGTGGCTGGGAGAACGCCAACGAGGGCATCCTCGGCGCGGACAACAAGGCCGCGGTTGCCGTGCTGCTGGCGCTCGCACGCCACGTGCGGCGCGAGGGCGCGCCCGTGGACATTGAGCTCCTGCTCACCGTCGGCGAGGAGCGTTCGCTCGCCGGCTCCAGCGTGTTCGACGCGTCGGTCCTGCGCAGTGAGTTCGGCTTCGTCTTCGACCACGCCACGCCGATCGGCGAGGTGATCGTCGACTCGCCGACGCACTTCCGCGTGCAGGCTGCCTTTCGGGGCGCCGCCGCGCACGCGGGCATCCGCCCAGAGGAGGGGCGCAGCGCGATCCTCGCAGCGTCGCGCGCTGTCTCCTCGCTGCGGCTGGGTCGCCTGGACGAGCACACCACCGTCAACGTCGGCACGATCTCCGGCGGCAGCGCGATCAACGTCGTCGCCGAACACTGCGCGCTCGAGCTCGAGGCGCGCGCTCTGGGCGACGAGCACGCCGAGGAGCTCGTCGCGGAGATCGTCGATCGCCTGCACGAGGCGGCCAACCGCGCCGACTGCGACTGCGACCTGGACGTCAGCGTGACGCGTACCTTCTCCGGCTTCGAGCTGGCGGACTCGAGCCCGCCGCTGCGCGTGGCGGAGGCCGCATTGCGCGCCTGTGGCCGCGAACCCGTGCGCATCTCCAGCGGCGGCGCCTCCGATGCCAACGCGCTGCTCAGCCAGGGCTTTCAGACGGTGAACATGGCGAACGGGACCGAGCGAAACCACGAGCCCGGTGAGCGTGTCAGCGTGAGCGCGCTCGAGGAGATGCTCGACGTTGCGCTCGCCCTGCTGGACGAGGCAGCGGCTCTAGAGCCGCTCGCGGCCGGGTAGCTTGCAGCCTCAATGCTGAAGCTCCGCCCCGCCACGGTCGTCGAGACCTACAGCTCCGCCGCCGACTCCGCCGCGGACAGGCGCGGGCATCCCGCCGGTGAGCAGCAGCTGATGGTCGAGCTGAGCGGCGAGCGCTCGGGCGAGGATCGCCGCAGAGCTGTGGCCGACGTCGCGCTCGTGGGGCGCGCGCAGGTCGGCGACGAGGTGATCGTGAACGTGCAGGCGCTCGACCTGGGGCTCGGCTCCGGCGGCTTTGACGTCGTGCACGTCAACCTCACCCGCGGCCTGCAAGGCGAAGGCAATCAGAGCCACGGCCACCCCAACGTGATGAAGCTCAACTACACGAGCCTCCAGCACACGGTGGCGCCCGTCGAGGAGGAGCACCTGCATCTGCCTGTCGAGGGCCCGGTGGGTGTGCTCGCGCTCCACGGCCAGCTCGCCGCCGTCGCCTGGGCGTTCGCCCAGCGCGCTCCGGGCCTGCGCCTCGGATACGTGCAGACAGAGGGGGGAGCGCTCCCGGGCGGACACTCAGCGACCGTGAGGATGCTGCGTGAGCGCGAGCTGCTCGCCGGCCACCTCACGGCAGGCTCTGCCTTCGGAGGCGAGGGGGAGGCGATCACGACCGCCGGCGCGCTGCACCACGGCCTGCGCTCGCTCGGCTGGGACGCGGCCGTCTGCGGGCCGGGTCCGGGGATCGTCGGCTCGGGCTCCTCGCTCGGACACGGCGGCATGGTCGCGCTGGACTCAGCCCATGTGGCGCTCGCGCTCGGCTGCCCCACGCTCGTCGTCGCGCGGCTGTCCTCCGGTGATGAGCGCTCGCGCCATCGCGGCTTCTCCCACCACACGCTCACCGTCCTTGACCTGCTGCTGGAGCCCGTCACGGTGGCGCTGCCCGCGGGGATGCGCTCGCCCGTCGGGGCCGACCTGCGCGCCGGCCTCGGGGCGGTCTTCGGCGCAGGCAAGCGCAGCCGCCAGACCAAAGGCCAGATGGCGCTCGCGATCGACGTCGAGCGCCCTGCACGCATCGCGCGCCACGACTGGCGTCGGGCGAGCATCGACCTGCCCGGCTACGCGGCCACCGGACTGCCGACCGAGACGATGGGACGCGGGCTGATCGAGGACCCGATGTTCTTCGCCTCAGCGCTCGCGGGCGGGAGCGCGCTGGCCGAGCTCACGGGGGAGTCCGCGGTCGAGGAAGCCGACTCCGACACGGCGCCCGGCGAGTACCCCGGCGTCGAGGGGGCCGACGTCCAGGGAGCGAGCGTCGAGGGCGCGTGAGCAGCGAGTTCGAGGCGCTTGGCGGGGAGACCGTCTACAGCGGGCGCATCGTGGATGTGCGCGAGGAGCGCTTCCGCCACAGCGACGGCGTCGAGGTCTCACGCGAGATCGTCCGCCACCGGGGCGCTGTCGCGATCGTTGCGCACGACGAGCAGAGCGTGTGGCTCGTGCGCCAGCCGCGCGAGGCGGTGGACGAGCCGGCGCTGCTGGAGATCCCCGCCGGTCGCCTGGATGTCGAGGGCGAGCAGCCGCTTGCGGCGGCCCAGCGCGAGCTCGCCGAGGAGATCGGGCGTGGCGCGCGCACCTGGGAGCCGATCGTCGTCTACTACACGGGCGCCGGGTTCACCGACGAGCGTGTGCACCTGTTCTACGCGACCGACCTTTACGAGTCCCAAGCGGACAGCGGCGAGGACGAGCGCATCGAGATCGTGCGCTGGCCGCTGGCCGACCTGCAGTCCGCGATCGATGAGTGCCGCGACGCAAAGACGCTGATCGGCCTGTTCTGGCTGGCTCGGCGCCTGAGCCTCTGAGACACGCCAAGCGCGTGAACGCGCGGTTGCATCGCCAAGGAGCACCTGCACCGTCAGCGAAGCTGTCTGGATGATGATCGTCCAGACGCCCGTGGTGGGTCCCGGCAGGGCGATCGAGCCGCTGATCCTCGGATTCCTCGACTACCTCGAGCTCGAGCGCGGGCTCTCGCGAAACACGCTCGACGCCTACCGCTGCGACCTGATGCAGCTCGGTGACTACCTACAACGACACGAGCTGCTCGCCACCGAGGCGACGCACGGCGATCTCGCGTCGTTCCTCACGGAGCTGGACGTGGCCGCGAGCACGCTCGCGCGCAAGACCGCCTGCCTGCGCTCCTTCTACCGCCATCTTCGCCGCGAAGGCACGATCGAGCACGACCCCACCGCCGACCTTCGCGGGCCGCGCAAGCCGCAGCGGCTGCCGCGGGTGCTCAGCCGCGACCAGGTCGCGCGGCTGCTCTCCCAGCCGAGCGGCGCGACGCCGCTGGCGCAGCGCGACCGCGCGCTATTGGAGCTGATGTACGCGTGCGGGCTGCGCGCATCGGAGGCAATCGGCCTCGAACTGAGCGACATGGACCTCGAGGAGGCGATGCTCTGCGCGCGCGGCAAGGGCTCCAAGGAGCGGATCGTGCCGATCGGCCGCCAGGCGGTTGCGGCGGTGCTCGCCTACTGCAACGACGGGCGTCCCAGCCTGATCGCGGCGCGCGCCGGCGGCGTCACGCGTGCACAGACGCGGCTGTTCCTGAACAGCCGCGGCACCGGCCTCACGCGTCAGGGGCTCTACAAGATCGTCCAGGGTCACGCCCGCAGCGCCGGCCTGTCCGAGCGCATGAGCCCGCACACGCTGCGCCACAGCTTTGCCACGCACCTGCTCGCGGGCGGCTGCGATCTGCGCTCGCTGCAGGAGATGCTGGGCCACGCCGACCTCGCGACCACCCAGGTGTACACGCACCTCTCCGCCGACCGGCTCAAGCACGCGTACTTCAGCGCGCACCCGCGGGCCACCGGCGCAGGGTAGAACTCGGGGCATGGATAAAGGCCACGCCCGGCGCGCGTTCGTGCTCGTGATAGACGCGTGCGGGGTGGGGGCGCTTCCCGACGCCGCGGCATACGGAGACGCGGACACGAACACGCTCGCGCATCTCGCCGAGGCGCTCGGTGGCCTCGAGCTCCCGGCGCTCGGCTCGCTGGGGCTCGGCTCGATCGTGCCCGTTTTGGGCGTGCCCCCGAGCGCCGACCCCGCGATCCACGGCCGTCTGCACCCGCTGGGGCCGGGGAAGGACTCGATCAGCGGGCACTGGGAGCTGATGGGTGTGGTCGCCGAGCGCGCGCTACCGACCTATCCACAGGGCTTCCCGCCGGAGTTGATCGCACGACTGCGGGACGCCACGGGCCACGAGCTGATCTGCAACCGTCCCGACAACGGTCTCGCGGCGATTGAGGAGTTCGGCGCCGAGCACCTGTGCGGTGGGGCGCTGATCCTCTACACCTCCCAGGACTCGGTGCTGCAGCTGGCGGCGCACATCGAGCGGGTGCCCGTCCAGGAGCTCTACCGCGCGTGTGCGGCCGCGCGCTCTGTGATGAGCGGCGAGTACGCCGTCGGGCGCGTGATCGCGAGGCCCTTCACGGGCGAGCCGGGCGCGTTCACGCGCACCGACGGCCGGCGCGACTTCGCGCTGGCGCCCCCGTCGCGCAGCTACCTGCAGGAGCTCCAGGCCGCGGGCGTGGAGGTCCACGGCGTCGGCAAGATCCACGACCTGTTCGCGGGGGTGGGGATCGACGAGGCGCATCCGGGTGCCACGAACGCGCGTGCGCTCGAGGAGCTCGACGGCCTCCTCGGGCGGCTGCAGAGTGGGCTGGTGTTCGTGAACCTGATCGAGACCGATCAGCTCTACGGCCACCGCAAGGATGCCCAGGGCTTCTACGCCGCTCTGCGCGAGATCGACACGCGTGTGCGCGCCCTGCTCGATCACCGGCGGCCCGAAGACCTGTTGATCGTGACCGCCGATCACGGGGTCGACCTGTCGCATCCCGGCAGCGACCACACCCGCGAGTACGCGCCGCTGCTGGGGGTGACGGGGGAGATGCTGGCCACGCGCGCGGACGGCGGGCGGCTGGGCGGCCCACGCCACGATGGCCCGCTCGCCGACGTGGGCGCCACGGCGCTTCGCTGGCTGACCGGCCGTGACGCGCCCGAGCTTCCCGGCGAGCCGTTCCTCGGTTAGGGGTTGTGCGGCCTCATAAGCTGGATGTAGATGCCCGAGCTGCCAGAGGTCGAGACGATCAGAGGCCAGCTTGCGCCGTTGGTGGAGGGTCGGCGGCTGACGATGATCGAGATACTCGACCCCCGCTGGTCGCGTCCGCTGGCGCCGGAAGAGCTCGAGGCAGCGTTGCTGGGCCGACGTGTCGAGCGTCTGGGGAGGCGCGGCAAGTACCTCGTGTGGAGCTTCGAGGGCGACGTGCACCTGGCTCAGCACCTGCGCATGACCGGCGCGGTGCTCGCCGACCCGGACCCCGAGCCTCCCCACACGCGGGTGAGGATGCGGTTCGGGCCGCGTCGCGGTGCGGGCAATGGTGTCGGGGCGCGTGCCGGCCTTCGCCTTGCGATCGTCGACCCGCGCCGCTTCGGCACGGGAGAGCTGCTGCTCGGATCGGATGCCATGGAGGCGTTCTTCGCGGCGCGGCTCGGCGTGGAGCCGTTCGACGAGGAGTTCACCGCTGAAAGCCTGCGCACCCTGGCGCGCGGCAGGAGCGCGCCGATCAAGGCCTTCCTGCTCGACCAGCGCCGGATCGCGGGGGTGGGCAACATCTACGCCGACGAGGCCCTCTTCCGTGCGGGCGTGCACCCGCGGCGCCCGGCGGGGCGGCTGACGGGCGAGCAGTACGCGAAGCTGCGCGAGGGCGTGATCGCGGCGCTGCGCGCCGGCATCGACGCGCGCGGGGCGAGCATCGACGACTTCCGCCACGTCGATGGGGTGCGGGGTTCATTCCAGGACCAGTTCCTCGTACACAAACGCGAGGGCGAGCCGTGCGGCGTGTGCGGGACGACGATCGTGAGGATGGTCGTCGGCGGCCGCGGGACCTACGTGTGCGAGACCTGTCAGCCGGTGTTCAGGCGGCGAGCAGCTCGTCCAGGCGCCCGCTCTCAGCAGCGGCCTGCACCTCGGTGAAGCCACCGATTAGCTCCCCGTCGATGATCACCTGGGGGAAGCTCATCATGCCCGTTTTGCGCGCCAGCTCCGCGCGCCCGGCGGGATCCTTGGAGAGGTTGATCTCCGCGAACTCCACGCCGCGTGCTTTCAACAGGCCCTTCGCGCGCGCGCAGAACGCACACGGCTCGGTCGTATAAACAGTTACGTCGCTCATTACTTCACTAAATATAGCGTGGGCACGATGCGCTCGGTGCGCTTTGGTGGGCGCACGTACTTGCGCTCCTGGCGGGGTGGCAGCTTCGGCTTCTTGCCCTCGCCGACGTGCTCGTAGGGGATCAGCGAGAGCAGGTGGCCGATCAGGTTCAGCCGCGCGGTGCGCTTGTCGTCGGCCTCGACCACGTACCAGGGGCTTTCGTCGGTGTCGGTGTAGGCGAACATCCTGTCCTTGGCTTCGGCGTAGTCGACCCAGCGGGCCCGGGCCTGAAGGTCGGTGGGGCTGAACTTCCAGCGCTTGCGGGGGTCCGACAGCCGTTTCTCGAAGCGGCGCTCCTGCTCCTCGTCGCTGACCGACAGCCAGTACTTCACGAGCACGATCCCATCGTTCATGAGCGCCTGCTCGAACAGCGGGCAGAAGCGCAGGAACTCTTGGTACTCCTCCTCGGTGCAGTAGCCCATCACGTGCTCGACGCCCGCGCGGTTGTACCAGCTGCGGTTGAACAGAGCGATTTCCCCGGCGGCGGGAAGGCGCTCGGCGTAGCGCTGGAAGTACCACTGCGTGCTCTCTCGCTCGCTCGGCGTGGGCAGCGCGACGACGCGGCAGGTGCGGGGGTTCAGGTAGGTGATGATGCGCTTGATCGCGCCGTCCTTGCCGGCGGTGTCGCGTCCCTCGAACAGCACCACCAGCCGCCTGCCGCCCGCCACGATCCACTCCTGCAGGTAGACGAGCTCCGTCTGCAGGCGCAGCAGCTCCTTCTCGTACTGCTTGTCCGTTAGCTCCTTCGTTGTCACCGCCTGGAGACGGTAGAGGATCGTGGTGTGGCGCCGCGAGCGTCCGGGAACGTCGGGCGCATCGATCAACATGGGTAGATGGCCGGTAGAGCGCTGAAGACGGAAGCGGTGGTACTGCGCTCGATGCGCTACGCGGAGGCCGACCGCATCCTGCACCTGTACACCCCCCATCGCGGGCGCGTCAGCGCGATCGCGAAGGGCGTGCGCCGTGCGCGCAGCCGCTTCGGCGGTCGGCTGGAGCCGTTCTTTCGCCTGCACATCGAGCTGCACGAAGGCCGCGGCGAGCTGATGACGGTCACGGGCGCG